>DATFCK010000103.1:0-5323 GCA_035253185.1 Chthoniobacterales bacterium
CTCGTCGCTCTGGCCAGTGCTCTGCATCGGATGCTTTTCAGCTTGGTCATGCTTTTGTCCGCGACCTATCTTATCTGCACGATTATTCTCAGCGCGGCTGCTGCATTTGCCTACCGCGCGCTGGTGGAGGGGATTGCGAGCTCGCCCTGACGATGGAACTCCCGCTCTGGCAGGACGTTTCAAACGGCGGTAATCTGCACCAGAGTTTCTGGAGAAACGGCGATGAAAAGACTGCTTGCCGTCGCATCTCTTGTCCTGGCTTTTTCAGCCACTCAAGCCTCGGCGGAATGGACACAAAACGCCAAAGTTCGTTTCGAAAACGGCGAGCAATATACGCCGTGGGCTGAGGCGCAGGTGACGTTTGTGACAGGCGCAGAACTCAATCGTGCGGCGGACTCGTTTTCCTACAACGCCCTTGGCGGGCGCTATGCGGTGATCCCGCTCGGCGGTGGACAGAACAGTATCGTCCAGTTGTCGGGCTTCGCGTACTGCACGGGCAATTTCAACCAGGCTTGTCTGCCCGGCGGTAAAGCCGATGGTTTCGATAAAGAAAGACGGCATTGGCAAATCTGCACAACGCCGTCCTGTCTTTAGAATATTTCGATTGTTATTGGGCAGTCTTGCAGGTGGCCGATACCCAGCGGCCATCGAACTTCTGATCGTGATGAACCGGCTGTCCGCCAGAAGTGCCATTCACGATCATTTCGCCGGTATAGTGGCTGTCTGAATCGTAGGTAACGGTGAAGTGCCCTGTGCCGCTGATCTGGCCGGAGCAAGTCATGTCCGCGCTCATCGTGTGGCCAGACACTTTCTGATTGGACAATTTGCAGGTCTTGTCCTGAGTCGTGAGCGTATCGTTCGCCACTTCGTCCGCGGTCATGCAGTGCTGGATGGTCATCGAATCCCCGTTCGATGTCATGCCCATAGCTTTCATGCGGGCCTGCGCCTCCGGCGGCATCTTGGATACATCCGGAAATTTCTCGCCGCCGCCCATGGTGACGGTAACGGTCCATTGGCCGACCTTGCCGTGGCTCGCCAACGCCACACCGGTGGCGCCGATCAATGCGGCACCCGCGGCCATCGCAATCAGAAAATTCTTTGACATGAACGTGTCTCCCTACGCGGCTAAAGCGCTCTTGGCACCCGCACAGGTTCGCACGAACGTAGATTATAGGAAAGTGGTGGCGGCCCGCCATCTAGCCAGGAGGACGCAGCACTTCGATTGTCAGCGGCGGCAGATTGGGATGGATCGTCTGAACCGAGCGCCACACAAAGCCGGAACTTGCGTCCGCCCAGAATATGTTTTGGAAAGCCCAGTCCAGAACGTCACAGCGGCAATCCTCATGCACCTCGACCACATCCAGGTTGGCACCCAGAACGGAGATGCTTGTTTTGCCCGCCGGCGTGAAAGTGCTTTGAACGGCTATTCCGAAACGGTCGATGTCACGGAGATCCAGTGTGCGCGTCAGAACGACATTCGCACTCATTTTCTGAAGACCGATCGCCACGGGATCCACTTGCGCAAAACTTGTCTCGCCCAGGTTCCAATCAAATCCCGCACTGCGCGTAACTCTCCCGTTTTGGGTGACCAGCGCGCGATGATCGGCAGCGGTCCATAGCAGGGCGTCGGCGATGGTGGATGCGAGCACCAGGATGTATTCCTGAGAACTGCCGATGCGGTATCCGATGGAGGCATAGGGAATCTGGCTCGCCTGTTCCAAGGTTATGCCCGGCGCGTCTTCGAGCCCGGTAGAAACGGCCAGCGATGTCTTGACGGTATTGAAATCGAAGCCATACGGCATTTCGCAGCCGGCCAAGGGGAGGGTTGCCCCGGCAAGGAAGACCGCGCGTCGGGAAAGCCCGGAAGATTTCTTCGGCATCATGGCTCCAGTATCGAGTCCCAGCTCGGTATCAGTTCGTTCTCGCTCGATCGCTGCAAGGTATCATGCAGGCTCTCTTCGCCGTAGAGTCGCTGGCCGCCGTCACGGGTAATTGGCGAGAAGTCCAGCCTCGCGACCGATTGCGTGTTAAGGGGGGCGATCGCGCCCACCGGAATGCGGATGATAATTCCCTTGTCGAAAGAGCCTTCACCGAACTTGGAGAACGGTACGTTTGTCAGTGTCGCATAGGCGCCGATCTCGACGCCGCTCTCGAAGCGGCGCGTGACCTGGAAGGTCGCGCCATAGTCGCCCGCGAGGTATCGCCCGGCATGGACCTCGAAGTTCAGGCCATAGAACGGCGAGTCGTAATATGCCGCGATATGCCCGGTGATGACCCGATAGTCGCGTAAGCCGAAGAGTCTGTTGAAAGCTCTTTGCTGCACGCCATACAGCGAAGCGCCCAATGCCCAGCGCTGATGGGGCGGTTGCCAGTAAACCTCGCCGCCAACGCCCGCGAACATGTCTTCCAGGTATCCGGCGCGGCCGTAAAAATAGACGTCCGGTGAAAGCTTCTTGAAATAGGTGGCTTCGAGATCAGATATGCCGACTTTGTGGCTGTAATATTCCGCGAAATCGGATCGAACGTGCGGGAGGACGCTGTTGCTCTTCACGTTCGACAGGATCGTATTGTAGACGTCGTATTCCACCGCACCGTCGAAGCTGATGTTTCGCGTGAGCGCGACACTCCCCTCGGCGTTCGCATAAAGCTGAACGGCAAACGGTTCCTGCGGATTGAACAACGATTGCCGGTAGCCTGGCGTCACCGAGTAGTCGAATTTTGGAAACGAGATCAGATTGTCATCTCGGAGAAATGCCGTGCGTTCCGAGACCGGCTTGATTTCCGTGAGCGGCCACAATTCAAAGGCCGACCCGTTGAGGTTCAATGTTCGCTCAATGTCAGAACGGCTTAGGGTGATGGAGTTTGTCGGCAGGTAGTTCGTAATATCCACGAAACTGAATTCTTCCACCGTGGGCGGGGCGTTTGCCATCAGGATGCGCAGAAGGCGTCCCATCGCTTCGGTGTTGTGCAAATAGGTTTTATTGATGAACGCGAGCTTGATCCGATGCTCATCAAGCGAAATCGCCGCAATCTCGATACCTTGATCCTGTGCGGCCTGAACGATTTTCGTCTTTAGATCCACCGCGTCTGGCGTTGCCGCCACATTGTCGTCGGAGGGCTGATCCGGCGCAGGAGTCTTATCTGCGATCGTCGCGATGTCTCCCAGGGTGAAAGCGGCCTCTTGCGTGCGCGGTTGGGCTTGTTCAGCTTGCGCTGCACAGATTTTGACGGTGTTTGCATCACCTTGCGTGAAGACAATGTCCTGAAAGCCCGCCTCATGCGCCGCATGGGAGAGATCGTCCATTTCGTAGCAGGAAAGCCGGCTGTCATCGTGCTTCACATGCACGATCAGATCGCCGCCAAAGCTCTCCACGTTCTGAACGTCCAGCTTTCGATAAACGGCATTCTCAAAAAGCGCGTCCGCGAGTGACGGCGGCGGCGCTGCAGAGAAAGCCTGCTGTCCAATAACCGGTGCGGGTTTCGCGAACGGATCATTGGCGTAGAAGTGCGTCTTGTCCTGGACAAGCGCCAAAACGGCATCCTTGCGCTCTTCCGGCGACCGGACTTGGGAGGGCGTTGGCGCTGCGCCGAGCGGTGGGCCGGGTTGATTGGTGATCGGATTGAAATGGACCGTCAGCCGAACTCCGAATTCCGAGCCGTAAAGATAGCCTCCACCAATCTGGACTCCGGCGATGGGCTCATAGGACAGGCCGAAGTTCAGCGGCGAGCGAATGTGAACTTTCCCCGACGCGGTCTGTGCTGTGTATTTGTCACCGCTGAGTTCGGCGATGAGGCGTAGGCCATCAATCGGCGTATCCCATGTAAGGCCGCCGAAGACGCCGGCTTTGGGACCGTGAAAGAACTGCTTGAGGTCGGGTGCGCCGCCCACACCGAAACTCGTATCGATCTCGCTGAAGCTCGGGAAGATCAATGTGAATGGGTTTTTGAATTCGCCTGTGCCGGCGAAACGCCGCCATCCTATTCCGAAGGTCGCGTCGAAATCGCCGAACCGCTTGGAGCCGACGAGATATTCCGCGCCAAAGGCGCCGGTGCCGATGATGTCCATCGCGCCGACAGCGATGGCCGGCCAGAAATCGTCTTCCTGGCGTAGCCGAATTTTGAATCCCAGGCTGCGATCGTAAAGGTCGAAACTCGGAAGGTAGTTGTCGATGCGTGCGTATCGGAACGTCGCTTCCAACCAGGGTAAGGCCTGAAAGCCAAACGAATAGCGATCCATCGCAGGTGTCGTCGAGACGGTGAACGATAGCTCGCCATCGGGCATCGAGCGCGCGCTTGGCATCTCCAGAAGGCCCACCTGTCCATAGAGATTTTCGGAATCGGGGGGCGGGACGCCAATGGTGCGTGCTGCGGCGGTCGAGACGGCAGCCAGCGACAGGATGCCGGCGACGAGCAGATGCGCAGAACAAGCGCGCAGCTTTCGCTGCCAGCGGGCGTGCAAACCCGCCCGGGCAAGCCCATGCGCTCCCTTCGCCATTTCGCCAAAAACGCCCTTGATCGCTAACGGGCCGGAACTTGCCGGAAGAGGTTAAAAAGGTCAAATAAATGTGGCGCTTAGAGAACTTTGCCTTCACTCAAACTAAGAGGGGTGTTAAGGGGAGGCTCGCTGGGTTGGTTATCTGTCGAGGAAATCATGCGGGACAGTAAAGTGAGCGGTTCGTCCAGGATGGGCGGGCGGAAGGCCATGCTTTCGCGCCTGTTTCGCCTGTTCACGCTGCTGTTCATTTTCGCGGGATTTTGCGCTCTGCAGGCCGATGCGCAGAGCTCCAATCAGTCGCTCCTCGACCAGTTGTTGCAATCGTCTTCCCAGCAAAGCGGCGGGCTCGGCTCGTTGCTGAATCAATATGCACCAAATGGACAGGTGCCGGGTGCGGCAGGGCAGTACCTGCAGCCTTATACGACGCCTCAGCAAGGCAACGGACAGTCACAAAGCCAGACATCGCAAAATAATTCGCAGAATGGTGCGTTCCTTCCGGTTTCTCGCCTGGAACAAATTATGTCGGATCGAGCAGGCGTGCGTTTACGCCAGTTTGGTTATGATCAATTCGGTGTTTCGGGTCAGATCCCCGTTCCGCAATCCGGCGCGCTGCAGGACAATTACATTCTCGGGCCGGGTGACGAAATCGTAATCTCTCTCCGCGGTCAGGAGAACAGCGAGTTCCGGACAACCGTCAACCGTGACGGACAAGTAATCTTGCCGCGGCTCAGCCCTATTCTCGCGGCAGGACGCACACTCGGTGATTTTCGCCACGACATAATGGACGCGATCCGCCGAGCATATATTTCGACTCAGGCGTTCGTGACG
>DATFCK010000104.1:0-3312 GCA_035253185.1 Chthoniobacterales bacterium
GTCCAACCGCCATAGTTAGGATCGTTTCTTTGAGCCAGATTGAAATAAGTGGCTTGCCACTGCAGATAGGTTGGGACAACCGGGAGGATCGAGACCGTATCCAACATAATGTCCGCTCCGCCGTTGGCTCCCACCAGGTCGGTGAATTGCACCGTCGCAACCGTGCCGCTGGCGATGAATGTGAAATGGTAATGGGCAAACGTGGCCTGAACCGGATGAATGGTTCCAGCCTCCGGC
Organism: Chthoniobacterales bacterium; assembly: GCA_035253185.1. Lineage (GTDB taxonomy): Bacteria > Verrucomicrobiota > Verrucomicrobiia > Chthoniobacterales > UBA10450 > DATFCK01. The sequence continues at coordinate 238 of DATFCK010000104.1, forward strand.
GGTGTGACGGTAGCGCTGAACGGCCCTGAGCTGTTCAGGATTTGTGCGCGCAGTTGCAGCGGTGCACCGTTTCGTTGCCCGTAAACGCCGGCGTCAAAATCGAAATTGTAGGTTTGTCCCGGTGTAGTGATGAACGTTTGCGACAGTGTGTTGTTGAAGGAATCTCCGCCGACGCTGAACCCGGCGGAATGTCCTTTGTTGTTAGGGCTGGTGGCACCCTGGGTGATTGTTTCGATGTGTTGGTTGCCCCCGACTATCCAGTTGGCAACCACGCCCGGGTAATTAAAGGGCCAGGTCTCGAAATCTGCGTTTAGTAACGGCAGATATGTTGGCGTCGGACTCGGAGTTGGCGCCGGCATCGGGATAACGGAAACCGCGTCAATGATGAGGTCCGCCTGCGCGTTGAGATTTCCAACATCGGTGAAACGAATCGTGGTGGAAGTGCTGTCCGCGATGAACGTGCGGAAGAAGTGGTGAAATTCGGTGTCGTTGGCGTTAAACGAATTGAACACCGGCGGAGCAATGGTCTCGTCAAATCGAATGGTGTTACCGATGGCCTGAAACCGGACTGAAATCGTGGCATCAGGTTTGCCGAATATGCCGCCATCCCACTCGAAGATGTAGGTTTGTCCGGGTATAGTGGGGATCGTTTGTGACAAAGTATTGCCCTGACTATTGCCGCCTTCGTCCAGGGCGACGGCCCACGATCCGTTAGTCATGCCTTCGCTGAATTGTGCGCCCAGGACCATGACAAAGCCGGGCCCGCCCACCGTCCAACCGCCGACCGTACCGCGGCTCAGGTAGGGACCGATCTCAAAATCGCCATTGGTGATTAGGTTTTGGCCTTTGGCCTGTCCCACCGCCAGCAGCAGAACGGCCAAAGCGCCGAACATGCCGCTGCGCGAAAACATGCGACCGAAAGGATGGATGGACATTGCTGGTCAGAATCCGCGGATCAAATTTCGATTGTAGAACACACGCTCGCGCGGGAATACACCTTTCCGGGGGCAACCGGCGGCTAGTGCGCCAGCTCGAACCGGAAAAATTTCTTTGGTATCGGCCCCTGATTAATGGGCGTCTTCAGGCGGACGGTTAGCGTTTCGGTCACACCATCGCCGGTAAGCGTCGGGCCGCTGACGACCTCGACCTGGCTGCCAGTCTCATCCCACGTCCCCAGATTATCGGAGACGCCTACATTTTCGGGAGTGCCGCTGTAGCCGATCGGCCGGCGATAAGTTAGCGTAAAATATCTCGAGTTGCCGCTGGTAATGATACTCACTTGCGGCAGCTTCGGTGGTTCGATGGTTTTGATTCCCGGGAGCGGCTCGGTGAAGAAGAAATATTCAAATCCGTTGCGGATACCGTCCTTGTCCGGGTCGGAGCTCCAATCGCAAATCATGGGGTCGTTGATTTGGGCGGGTGTAAATTTCTGGCTTTGCCAGTTTGTGAATGTGGGCGGCGGCATCAGTTGTACCGAGACCGTGTCGATCAAAGAATCAGCCGCGCTGTTGCCGGTGCCAATGTCCTGAAATCGCAGGGTGGTGCTGCCGGAATTGGCGGTGAAAACATAATGATAATGCTGAAACGTTACCTGGCTGACGGTGAACGTGAACGCATCCGAAGGGGTGATCGTCTGGTTGAGTACCGCGCCGTTGCCTAACAATTGCACGTTGATTTGCAAGGGCGCCCCGGTGCGCCGGCCGAACACGCCGGAATCGAAATCGAGGGTGTATTGCCGGCCGGGAATGGTAGAAAGCGCCTGCGACAAAATATTCCCCTGAGAACTTCCGCCGGTACTAAAGGCGGCGGCGTGGGTTGGTGTGGTAGATCCCTCCGCCTTGCTTTCGATACGGCCATTGCCCGAGATGGTCCAGCCGGTGATCATAAAGGTGTCGAACGGGGCAAGCTCGAAATCGCCGTTTAGTAACTCCAGCGATTCCGGAGTAACCGACACGGTATCGAGCATGATATCGGCGATGGAATTACCGGTCCCGATATCGGTAAACCGAAGGGTAGTGCTGGCGCTGTTAGCCACGAAGGTGAACTGGTAGTGTTGGAACTTAACGAAATTCGGGTCGTTAGTCGCCTGCACCGGCGGCGTTAAGGTTTGGCTGAGGATTGGATTCGAACCAATCACTTGCAAATCGAGCTGCTGGAGCGTGGCATTGTTGTCTGGATAGCCATAAACGCCGGCAAAAAACTCCAGGGTGTAGGTTTTGCCCGAAACCGTGCTGAACGTTTGGGACAAAATGTTGCCGGACGAGTTTCCGCCCGGGTTGAAAGCGGCCGCATGGGTTCCGCCGGCTGAGCCCTGCGATCCCCGATCGGCCACCGCTCCGGTTACCGTCCAGCTTGTCACCGTTCCGGGAGTATCAAACGGAGCGGTTTCGAAATCCCCGTTAGCCAGCAAATTCTCATTTGGCCTAACGAGAACGGTATCTACCAAAATGTCGGCGCTTTCATTTCCCAGGCCGATGTCCATGAACTGAAGGGTGGTGGTGGAAGAATCCGCGGTGAAGGTGTATTGATAATGAGTGAAAAATACCGCGGCCGGCGTGAATGTCGGAATCAGGGGCGGCGTCAGCGTTTGATTTATCAGCGGGTTATTTCCGTTGACCTGAACATTGAGCTGTAGCGGGTTGCCGGTCGGCTGACCGAAAATGCCGGCATCGAAATCAACGGTGTAAGACTGGCCGACAACGGTCGGGAAGCTTTGGGAAAGGGTAGTGCCCTCCGAGTCAAACCCGACGCTCAAGGCGGCGGAATGGGTTTCGCTGGTGGCACCTTCGTCGATGGAATGGACATGGCCGGTGCCGCCGACCACCCAGTTAGTAAGATTGGAACTCGGGGCGAAGGGGGGAAGCTCGAAATCGCCGTTTTGGATCAGGTTTTGGGCGAGAACGGGGGTGGAAAGAGCGCAACAACCGGCCAACAAGACCGCGAAACCCCATAGGTTCCATCGGTTAATATGGTTACTATGGAATCTATGAGGCGAGAGCATCGGGGGGGAATATCAAACTTCAGGGCGATAGTCCAGCCCAGATTGTATCAATTCTGTGTAAGATTGTCCCTCTC
>DATFCK010000105.1:0-2195 GCA_035253185.1 Chthoniobacterales bacterium
GCCGCAGCCCCGCCCGAAAGGGAAGGCCGGCGCCGGGATCAAAAGTTTGTTAGTCCGCTGTCCTTCCACTTCCAAGCTCACCGATACTGGCCGTACCGTTGAAGAGAAACTTTGGCCGACGACGAAGCTGAAGCCGCAAAAAGTTGCCTGTTCCCATTGCGGTGCGGTGCACAGCTGGACCAAAGCGGACGTCGTGTTGGGGAGACCGATCTCTTAACGCGAGTTGATGGTTGATAGTTGCCAGGTCTTCGTTCAAAGTTCCCGCCCGTGACTTTTCGTATCCCGTTTGATCGCATTAATTGGACGACCAGCTCGTTCCTGATCGGCACATTTGTTTTAACGCTGACCGCGGTCCCGCTTTATTTGTGGTACTTTGGCTTTGACTGGTTTTATTTCGCATTGGCCGGGGTATTGATGGCCGCGACCGGGTTCAGCATCACGCTCGGTTATCACCGGTTGTTTTCACACGCGACTTTTCGGGCTCGGCTGCCACTGCGTTTGTTTACGCTTATTTTCGGGGCAGCGGCGTTTGAAAACTCGGTGCTGCTCTGGGCCAGTGAGCATCGTCGCCATCATAAGCATGTCGATCACGAGGAAGATCCGTACGACATCACCAAAGGATTCTTCCATGCCCATATGGGGTGGTTGTTATTCAAGCTTTTTCCGCAACCGCCTTTCGATAACGTGGCCGATCTCAAGAAAGATCCGCTGGTGATGTGGCAACATCGCCACATTCATTTGCTCGCGGTGCTGATGAGTTTTGTTTTGCCGACTGTGGCCGGGGCATTGTGGAACGGCTGGATCGGCGCCCTCGGCGGTTTTCTGATCGGCGGGGTGGCCAAAGTGGTGGTGCTGCAACACGGCACCTTTCTGATCAACTCCGCCTGTCACACCATCGGTCGTCAACCGTACTCCACCCGGTGCAGCGCGCGCGATTCGTTCCTCATGGCCATATTCACGTTCGGCGAAGGCTACCACAACTATCATCACGAATTTCAGCATGATTATCGTAACGGCGTGAAGTTGTGGCAGTGGGATCCGACCAAATGGCTGATCTGGTCGTTGTCGAAGCTTGGCCTAACCAGTAATTTGCGTCGAGTTCCCCAGGAAACGATTCGCTCAGCCCAAACCCGGTGTCGACTCGGCGTTCCTGACGAAGACCGCTCTGCTCAGCCGGAAATCGTTAGCGCATCGTAGTCGGTCCGACTACGTCGATTAGGCCAGGTAATTGGTAGCGGCCGTTCGCCGAACGGCCATCGCACACGAGGCTCACCGCAACTCCATTGCACTGCGGCGGCAATCATCGCTTGCCGAGACACCCCGGGACTAATGCGCCAGACTAGTGGCACGTGGCCTGGTCGTGCCACTCGCGGTATTCCCGGCAATCTTTGGGTCGAATCCCAATGCCAGCAACCGTGGAAAGCTGCCTCCGTCGGTACAGCCGATGCTGCAAATTCGGTTCGGCCAGGTGCCTGCTGGCCAAGCTTCTCCTATGAAACCGATCATTCCCGTTGAATCTCTGCCTTGCTCCGTTTCCAGCTCGTTCGAACGCGTCCCAATCGGTACCAGCCATATTCTTATGGTCGAAGATGATCCCGAACTCGCCGGCCCGCTGGAAGCAGCGTTTCGCGACACCGAAACCGCCGAGTTTGCGGTCGAACGGGCGTCGAACCTGGCCGCGGCGATTGCGGTTCTGGGCTCGCGCGAAATCGACGTCATCCTGCTCGATTTGAACCTGCCGGATAGTCGCGGGTTGGAAACTTTCCTTAAGATTCAAAGAATAGCTCCGGAACTGCCGGTGATCATTCTGAGTGGCCTAACCGATGAGGCCCTGGCGATCCAAAGCGTGCGGGCCGGTGCGCAGGATTATGCGGTTAAGGGCTCAATGAGTGTACCGGTGTTGGTACGAGCTGTTCGTTATGCCTTGGAGCGGAAGCAACTTCAGCTGCAACTGGCTGACTACGCATGGCAATTGCGCAGTCATAATGAGGCGATGAAAGCCGAGCTGGAACTGGCGCGCGATATTCAACGGGCCTACCTGCCGCTAGGCGACGCCGATTTCCCGCGTCATACCAGCGGGAATGAAGCTCTTCTTCATGTGCATTCGCGGTTTCAACCGGCGGCCGAATTGGGCGGTGATTTCTTTGATATTCTGGAAGTTTCTGAGAGCGAGATAGGCGTTTTTATTTGTGATG
>DATFCK010000106.1:0-6623 GCA_035253185.1 Chthoniobacterales bacterium
GGAAACGTTCGAACACCAGGTTATTGCTGACCGGATCGACCGGCGTGATTGCCAGGCAATAACAGACCGCGCTGTTGGCGGCGCTGCCGCGCCCCTGCACCATGATGTTGTGCTCGCGACAGAAATTGACAATGTCCCACACGATCAGGAAATAACCGGGAAACCCGAGCTTGCTGATTAGCGCCAGTTCTTCCTCAATCTGACGTTTTACCGCCGCGCTAATACCGGCGTAACGCTGCTGCGCCCCAAACCAGACGATCGTCCGCAAAAACGAATCCATGCTGTGACCATCGGGTACGGGATATTCCGGAAATTCGTAACCGATGTTTTCCAGCGAAAAGGTGAGTCGCTCGGCCAATCGCGAGGTATTTTCGATTGCTTCGGGCAGATCGCGAAACAACTCGCGCATTTCCCGGTCCGTTTTGAGGTGTCGTTCGGCGTTTTGGGTGAGTAATGTGCCCGCCGCATCGAGATGAGTGTGTTCGCGGATGCAGGTAAAAACATCGACCACTTCGCGGCCGTACGGTTTGGCATATTGCACCCCGTTAGTCGCCAAAAGTGGCAGGCGAAAATGCCCGGCCAGATCGATCAACGCATTGTTGATCTTGTCTTCACCGCGAACGAAATGGCGCTGCAATTCCACATAGACGTTGTTGTGACCAAAGGTGTCGATGAGAAATTGCGCGCGATTTTGGACGTTGTGGGGAACGCACGCGACTCGAGTGCCATTTGCGGCGACTCGCCGCAAAGTCTTTAAGGGAGTGTCCAGCGAGTCGCCGGACACTGCACGCGAGTCGCGTGCGCTCCCCGATCCAAGAAGCGCCACCAGGCCCTCGGCGAACTCGGACAACTCGCTCCACCTAACGGTGCAATTTCCTTTTTCGCAGCGCAGATGGGCCTGGGTTAACAACTGACACAGATTGCTGTAGCCGGTCCGGGTCTGCACCAGCACCGGAAGAACAGCACCATCTTCCATCACCAGTTCGGCTCCGGTAATCGGTCGAGTTCCGTGCTCGCGACCGGCAACGGAAAAACGTTGCGCCCCGTAAACGCCATTTCGATCAAGCAGCGCGACCGCCGGGAGCTGGAGTTCGGCCGCGGTTTCCGCTATGTGTTCCGGAAATGAACCGCCGCGGAGAAAGCTAAAGGCGCTGCCAGCATGTAATTCGATGTAGCCCATGGAAAGCGTTGAGAGTTGAGCGGTCTGAGCCGGACGGGCAGTAGAGAGCTTTAAGAGAACGTCGAAAGCAAACTACTCGCGAAGGCGCCCGGTAGCGGCGATCTATAACCGCCGAAAGAGTGGCGCGAGCTTCCAGCTTGCGAATTAGAGCAAACTGCAACCGAAACGGTTGCGCCACTATAGGCCGGGGGTCAGCTGGCTTTCCCAAGTTAGATCGGCGGTCATAGACCGCCGCTACCGATACTTTAGTCATAAATCCCATCCAATTCCCAGTGCTGGCCGTTCCAATGAAAGCGGCACACGACGCCGTTAGGCAGCCCGGCGTCCCATTCCACCCGGGTCCAGCGTTTGGTATCCCACCAATCGCCCGAAGCCAGGTAGGGACCGGCTGTTTCAGCGACGGTACCACTCAGCTCTTTGGCTTGTAAATCTTTCGGCTGACCTGCTTTCAACGCGACCTCTACTCGTCGACCCGGTCGAAAGCGTCGCAATGCAACGGTGCCGGCAGAGGTGGTAGAGGAAGGAGAACTTTCCGGAATCTGCCAGGTGAAAGGTTCCATTCGGAATGCATCCGGGCGATAGGTTTCCTCCAGGACCGCCCGGCCTACCCGGTCCGAACCGAGCAATGCCGTTAGCCGGGCGAGGGTCTCGTATAATTGATTGGGGTTACGCAGGGTCGCTTCAAATAATCCAAACTGATGGGGTAACGGTTTGGCCGGCTGAGCTGCCAATGAAACGCCGACGATAGGATGCTCGGATTTAAAATCCTCCAGATGGGTTTGGAGCATCCGGAACAGCAATTCAACGTTGTTGGTTGGCTCCGGAATTTCGAAACAACGTTCATAATATTGCTTGTTACTGAACTGAATCCGAAGGGTCAGCGTTTTGGCGACCAGATAAATGCCGCCTAACCGAACTCCCAGTTGTTCCAGGAACCGGCGCAGGATAAAAAGGAGCGGCTCGGCTGTTTCGATTTCGTAATCGAACTCGAAAGTTTCAATAAGCGATTCGGGGGGTTCAACCAGCTTCAGCAGCCGCACCGATTTCCCCTGAGCGCGTTCCCACAAACGAACCGCTTCTGAGCCGAGCCGGGCGCGAATCTCCTCCTTATCCAGGGCAGTGAAATCGCCAAACCTGTGAATGCCCCATTTGTGGAGAAGGGAAATTATTTCGGAGACGGATTTTTCAGAAGAGGCCGCGAGGGATTTCGGCCGCTGAGGGCGGGTGGACACGCGCGGCATGACACAAGGCTTTCAACGCTCAACGCTCAACGTCCAACGTTCAACGTCCAACGCTCAACGGAAGAAGGACGGGAACTCATGCAATGCCATTTCGTTCCGCAGTTCGGATGCTGCTGAAGAAGAGGAAAACGTCCAACGCTCAACGTCCAACTTTCAACGTTCATTGGAAGAAGTCTGCGAAAATTCATCGGGTGTTTTTTTCCGCCGTCCTGATGCTCGCAAAAAAGATTTTGGTCAGTTCTTCTGTTTCCTTTAGGACTAGAGCTGTTTTCGCCTCAGGTAGTAACGCAGCAAGTTGAATAAGCCGTATCCAACGGCGGGTCTCTTTCAGCTCCTTCAGACAAACTCGAAGTTTGTGAATAAAGTCTCGTCGCGATTCGGCCGCCTGCACCTCACCGTGATTGCCATAAGGTGACGTTCCACAACGTAATAACTGTCCAGCGATGTGGTTGCCTGCTCGTGTAGCCGGCAGAGCATCAACCAATTTAATGATGCGCGCGCTGAATTCGAGCAACCGCTGCTCCAGATCGAAACGGGGTTCTATCTTTCGTTGAGCGTTGAACGTTGAGCGTTGAACGTTGAACGTTTCTGCTTTCGGGAGGGAGTAGCCGTTAGGTTCTTCGGCTATGCAAAACCGCTTTATATTCTTTGTCCGCGGGCCCATTGTTAGCCTCCCGGATTCATCAATCGGGCCTTCATGTCCCGCGGCAGAGACGATTGCGTGATCCATGCTGTCGCGGTTTTGGGATCGGTTTTGACCCAGGCGCTCACCAGCGATTCCAGCTGGCTGTTGCGGGTGGAATCGTTTCCGATGGTTTGGGCCCATTCCACCGCAGTTTGGGGGTCGTTAGCCGAAAGTTGTCGTGAAAACGATACCACGGTAGCGTCGCGCGACGGTCCCTGCGGCAGCGTGCCTAACCAGGTCGCAGCACGATAGGGATCGCTTTGCCCCCAACGATTGATCAGACTTTCGGCGGCGCGTTGGCGGACCGGCCCCTCCGCCATCCCGATGACCCAGTTGGCCGCCCCGTCCGGATCGTTCACCGCCCATTGCCAGCTCACCGCGCCGGCCGCCGCAGCCTGCGCTTCATTGGAAGATAACCGCGAAATATATTCCGCTGCCGTCCGGGGATTCGACTCGGCGACCACATTGATGATGTTAGGCAAAACCACGTCCCGGGTTGAGGCCGAAGCCAGATTATCGACCCACGACAGCGCGGCCTGCGGATCAACCCGGGCCCACTGGCGCGCCACATTATCGAGCAAATTCCGGCGATTATCGTTTTCGGGAACGCGAGTGGCATAATCAGCCGCCGCACGTGGGTCGGCCGCGGCCCATTGCGACACAATATTAGTAAAAGCATTTTGGCGGGCGGTGCCGGCCGGCAGCTTTTCCGCCCATTGAATTGCCTGTTGCGGATCGGTTGTGCCTAACCGATTGGCTACCGCCGCTACCGCTTCGTCCTGCATTTTGCCAGCCGGCAGGCCGGCTACATATTGCGCCGCCGCAGTCGCATCGGCCTGGACCCACGCCCCCACAATGCTGCGGATTGCGTTTACCTGCGAATTACTGGACAGACTTTGAGCCCAGCTGATAGCCGCCCTCGGATCAAGACTGCCCCACTCGCGGGCCACACTGTTAATGGCGTTATCGCGACCCTGGCCGGACGGGAGACTCGCTACCATCATCGCCGCTTTCTGCGGATCCTTGTTCGCCCAGCTCGAAAAAATATTCTGCAGGGCATTGTCGCGCCCCTGCCCGTTAGGCAAAGTGCTGGCCCAGGCAAACGCCGCCTCCGGATCTTCCCGCGACCAGGTTCCGGCAATTGCTCCCCAGACCATGGCCCGATTCGCCGCCGGCAACTGCGCAGCAGCTTCCACCGCCGCCGCCGGATTCAAATTGGCCCAGCGTCCAAACAGCGATGCATACATCCCATATTGATCGGGACGCGGGGGCGAACTTTGCAGCAGGGCGAGAGCAGCCTGTGGATCTTTATCGACCAGCGCGAACACGATCGATTGCATGGCGTGATCTCGCACCTGACCGGGCGGCAGTTGAACCGCCCAGGCGGTGGCCGCAGCCGCGTCCTGTTCCGCCCAGCCGCCCAACGCGCTGGTAATGGCGCGAGTCCGGGCATTTCCAGCGGGCAAATTTTGAGCGTACATGAGTGCCCCTTTGGGGTCGAACTCCGCCCACCGGCCGAGCAATAGCGAAAGCACCATGTTTTTTTCCTGCGGCTTGGGCAGGCCTTCCGCGAAAGCCAGAACTTCGCCCACATTCTTTTCGTTAATTAATTCGGACAGTTTTCCGAATTCGACATAAGTGCGCCGGCCGCCAATACGTCGCAGCGCATTGCGCAAGGCATCGACCACATTCGTCTCGTTGGTAGCAACGGTGGAATCGGCGGAGGGCGACTTTTCCTGGCTGGAATGAATGATGGGTTTGGGAGGAATAACTGGAGCTGGAGTGATTCCCGGGTGGGGGGTTGATTGAGCACTCGCAGTAGCGGTTTTGGGGACGGCTGGAGCGGCGGTATGTCGGCCAATCACCACTCCTGCCGCCAAGGCGACGGTTCCCACCAAAACGGCGAGCGTGATCGGCTTCATCTGACCTATTTTAACCGGCAAATTTGATATGTTCAAGTGAACTTATTTTCTTAATTTTCACCCGGCCCAGAATTGATTCAAAACCAGCAGATAAAGCATACAAAGGTTGTCAGCCTGAGCGAAGTCGAAGGACCTCGCCCACTCGCGTGACGCACTCCGCATTTGTGAGATCCATCCACTTCGGTCGGGATGACAATAGCTATGCTTGGGGTGTTGCTCCAACTGTATGCGCGAACACCTCATCACGGCAGCAGCCCAAGCGACAGCCTCGTCGGATTCTTAAACAATCTCGACTGGGCACTTCGGCACCGCCTGCAAAAACGCCCGGCCATACGGTTTGGTGACGATCCGGTTATCCAGCACCACCACGATTCCTCGATCGGTTTTCGTCCGAATTAACCGGCCGACCCCTTGGCGAAATTTCAGGATTGCTTCCGGTAAGGAGTATTCCGTAAACGCGTCGCCTCCGCGTTCCGCAATCAGCTCGAGCTTTGCCTCAATCAGCGGATGATCCGGCACCGCAAATGGCAGCCGGGTGATAATCACATTCGACAACGCGTCCCCCGGAACATCCACCCCCATCCAAAAACTGTCGGTGCCGAACAAAACACTTCGCGGCGTCGATTTGAATTTGGACAGCAGCCGGCTACGCGGCATTCCCGAACCTTGCACCAGCAGATTCAAGTTTTCGTCCGCGAAAAATTTTTCCATGCGGCTGGCGACTTGTTGCATGCCGCGATAGCTGGTGAACAAAACGAACGCTTGTCCCTGCGTTTGTTTCACAAATGCGCCGATCCATTTCGCCAGCGCTTCATCGCAACCCGCATCCCGCGGATCGGGCATTTTCCGGACGATGATCAGCTTCATCTGTTTCTGGAAATCGAACGGGCTGCCTAACTGCAACGGTTGCGCTTCAGTGGCGCCGATCCGCTCGCGAAAGTAGGCCAGGTCGGGACGGCCGACGGCCAGGGTCGCGCTGGTCATGACGCACGAACAATTTTCCCGGAATAACATCCGGCGCAGGACCGGCGCGATGTCTACCGGGGCGGCATTGATTGACAGATAGTGCGCGGTTTTGCCCGTTTGCTCGACCCAATACACGTGACGCTGGGCGCTTTGTTCGAGAAAAGCGGCGATGCCGATGCGGGCATCACGAATACGGCGGCCCATTTCCTGAAGCTCGGCTTTCAACATCTCGTCGTCGTTCTGCCTAACCACTTCAGAAATCCGGGCCTGCAGCGCGATCAGACGCGCGGTGATGGTATCGGGCGCAAAATCCACCGCCCGAACACGGAATTCGCGGCCTTTCCGGAAATCGCAGCGCTCCTCGAGCTGCGCAAAAAACCGGTCTACTTCGTCCACTAACTCGGCCGCCAGCACTACGCCCGGGGCGTCGCGAGTTACGGTAAAGAGGCCTTTCTTGGTTCGCGCATTATAGAGACGCTGAATGGCCGATCGCAGACCGTACTGCGAAACTCCGATACCGATGTGGCGCGACGCCACCTGTTCGATCGTATGAGCTTCATCAAATATGACGAAGTCGTTAGGAAAAAGAAAGCCGCTCTCCCGGATCTCCTGTTCGTCCGGGCTCCCTA
>DATFCK010000107.1:0-10818 GCA_035253185.1 Chthoniobacterales bacterium
AACAGAAGGCAGACAACGAAGTATAAAACGAGGTGGATCGGCCGCTCCGCCGGCGATGGTAATACAGAAGCAGCGCAGCTGCTCGTAATCAGCTCCGACCAATATCGGAGCTTCGGCTTAGCATCGCCCGACGGAGCGGCCGATCCAACATTCCCTTCTTCTATCATCACCTGTTGAACCGGAAAAACTCTTCCGCAGTTGCGGTCGTTGCGCGAGCAATTTCTTCCAAACTAATGCCGCGCGCGTTGGCGATGGTTTCGGCCACAATCCGGGTATGCGCCGGCTCGGCCCGTTTTCCGCGAAACGGCACCGGAGCAAGATAAGGACAATCGGTTTCCAGCATGAATTTGTTGAGCGGAATCTGGGCCGAGACCTCTCGCACGGCGGTTCCATTTTTGAAAGTCACGATTCCGGTGAATGAAACGAGGTGGCCAAGCGCGATCACCTGGTTCGCTTGTTCGAGTGTTCCGCCAAAACAATGAAACACGCCCCGCACTTTGCCGGTATACGCTTCGAGGAGGTCGAGCGTGTCATCCCATGCGTCGCGTTGATGTATCACCACGTTCAGGCCGAGATCGACGGCCAGATCGAGCTGTTGCTCGAACAAATCGGTCTGCTTTGACTTGTAAGCACCATCGTGAATCTGCGCTTCGACCACATCTTCGATATCCGCCTGCAATGCCTGCGATACCACCTGCACATTTTTCTGTTTCGCCGCTTCGATACTCGGCAGGCGATGGTAATCGAGACCGGTTTCACCGATCGCGACAACACGCTTATTTTGCGCTAATTCGCGCAACGGCGTGATGATGTCTTCTTCGGCTTCCTCGGCGTAACTCGGGTGAACGCCGATGACCGCGTAGACATTCGGAAATTTTTCCGCCAGCTGGACTGCGCGCCGACTACTCGTGACTGAAGTGCCGATCGTGACGATGCGAGTGACGCCGGCTGCTTCAGCCCGATGCAGCACGTCTTCGAAGTCGCTTTCAAAATCCGGATAATCGAGATGGGCGTGGGTTTCGATTAACATTCGTATTTGCGAGCAGTAACAGTAGTTTGCGGTCTAACTAATCGATTGAAGAATCTTCTCGAAACGCGAATGGCCCCGTAAAGAATCGAAGTCGGAGTCATGTTTGATCCAGGCTTTGGTTTCGTGATTAGCGTGAGGAATAAGACGCTCGAGCAGATCAACCGCCTGGTCGGCCTCGCCCATGAGAGAATAGAGGCAAGCGGCGTTATACTGGGTGAGAACATCGTCCGGATCGATCGCTAATGCTCGGGACAACCACTCCTTGGAGCGCTCCTTTTCACCCAGCCTCAACAAAGCAGCAGCTCCCAAATAGGCCGGCCGGGGATTCTCCGGATGGACAGCCAGTTCACGCTCCGCCCGTTCCATGCCTGCGCGCGCGGTATTGTCTATCTCCTCATCACGCCCAAGCGATCGATAAATCTGCATCAGCAGGATTAACGATTGATAGTCGTCCGGCTTGATCTCCGCCGCGCGCTCAAAAAGCGCTGCTGCTCGATCGAGCTTTCCTTCGGCGAAAGCGGCGCGGGCGTAGAAGTAGTTAGCCTCGAACGATGCCGGATCGAGCGCAATGGCTTTCTCGAATTCCGCCATGGCATCGTCATATCGTTTGTCGAGTGACAACGCCAGGCCCCTGGACGCGTGCGCTTCTGCTAAGGCGCTGTCGAGTTCGAGTGCCTTCGCGCTGGTCGCCAGAATACTTTCGATCGGAACATCCACATTATAGTGAAGAAATAGCAAGCAATCGCAATCGGCGATACCGGCGTAAGCGCGAGCGTAAAGTGGATCCAGCTCCGCCGCCTTGGCGAACATTCTCCTCGCCAATTCATAATAGGGCTTTGAGTGTCGATGAAAAAATTGCCGGCCGCGAAGATAGTAAGTATAAGCTTCGACACTGTCGGTTGGTGTCTGGCCAATGGATTTCTTCTCCTGTGGCAGCAGTTTGACTTTCAACTCCTCTACAATCGCGTGAGTGATTTCGTCCTGAATGGCGAAGATATCTGTTAGGTCACGATCGTAGCGGTCGGCCCAAACATGGCCGCCGTCTGCGCCATTGATGAGCTGTCCAGTTACCCGTACGCGGGGGCCGGCTTTGCGCACACTGCCTTCCAACACAAACTTGACCCCCAGGTCCTGCGCCACTTGTTGCACTTTTACCGGTTTGCCCTTGAAGGTAAACGCGGTGTTACGTGCGACAACGAATAGACCGGATACTTTGGAAAGATCCGTGATGATGTCCTCGGTGATTCCGTCGCTGAAATATTCCTGTTCCGGATCGCCGCTCATATTATTGAACGGCAGGACGGCAATGGAAGGCTTTTCCGATTCTCGAGCCTGACGGCTGGCATTTTCGCTTTTACCGGCGTTCGATGCATTGGGTAAGACGCGATAAACGCGAACAGGACGCTCGATATTTTTCAAACTTTGGTCGCCCATATCCTCGAATGTTAGGTCTAACCGGTTACCGACGTGATCGCGAACGGAGTGGGAGATTGCGATTCCATTTGGTTCCGCAATGCTCTCCAGACGTGCCGCCACGTTGACGCCATCGCCAAATATGTCTTCACCTTCGACGATGACATCGCCGAGGTTAACCCCGATACGAAATTCGATCCGGCGATCTGACGGTACACTTGCGTTACGTTCCCGCATTCCACGCTGAATTTCGGCAGCGCAGGCGACAGCGCTCACGACGCTTGGGAATTCGACCAGCATGCCGTCCCCGGTCAGCTTTACTACTCGCCCCTGGTGCTCGGCGATTTTGCTTTCGATGAAATCGGTTTGAATGCTTTTTAGCGCTGCCAGCGTTCCGGCTTCATCAACCCCCATGAGCCGACTGAAGCCGACTACGTCTGCGGCAAGAATGGCAGTGAGGCGTCGTTCCATGTTAGCTCGCTAAGTTCCGATGGGTCTCGATTCGGAGCGTGTTTGCTTACTCAATGGAGTAAGCAGCCATTTACCAGGCAAATCGATGAGTCCCTTGGATCCACCGGCTAACCTTAGCTCAACCTGTGGGCATTGCATCGTCCAGTTCATCCTGTCAAGATCGCCGGAATGTCGGAGTTCCATCCGTCGGATTTTCTTCAGCTGGATGAGCTGCTGACACCGGAAGAACAGCAACTTCGCGATCGGATCCGCGCGTTCGTGGACGATCGATTTCTGCCCCTCGTAGTGGAACATCATCGTGCGGGTACGTTTCCACTGGAACTCGCGCCGGAGCTTGGCCGGCTCGGCTGTTTCGGGCCGACGATTCGCGACCACGGCTGTCCTGCACTGAGCAATGTCGCTGCCGGCCTGATCATGCAGGAACTCGAGCGTGGCGACAGTGGCCTGCGCACTTTCGCGTCGGTCCAGGGTTCGCTGGCGATGATGGCGATTAACCTTTTCGGTTCAAACGAGCAAAAGGAACGCTGGTTACCGGGCATGTCGCGCGGGGAAAAACTCGGTGCATTTGCCCTAACCGAGCCGGAGTTCGGATCGAATCCAGCCGGCATGCGATGTCAGGCGCGTGAAACGGCAAATGGTTATGTGATTAACGGCGCCAAGAAGTGGATCGGCAACGCAACGATCGCGGATGTGACCGTAGTTTGGGCGAAAATTGACGGCACCGATGATCAAGCGGCGATCCGCGGATTTCTGGTTGAGAAAGGAACGCCCGGGTTCAAGCCCTCGTTAATTGAAGGGAAACTTTCGCTCCGGATCGGCCTAACCGCCGAAATCAAATTTGAGAATTGTGAGATTCCAGGCGATTCCCTCTTACCGCAAAGCCGTGGGCTGCGTTCTCCGTTGGAATGTCTGAATCATGCCCGATTCGGGATTGCTTGGGGCGCGATCGGTGCTGCCATGGCGTGTTACGATGAAGCCCGGCAGTATGCGCTGAAGCGCGAACAGTTCGGCAAACCAATCGCCAGTTTCCAGTTAGTGCAGGCCAAGCTGGTGCGAATGCTAACCGAGATCACCAAGGCGCAGCTGCTGGCCTATCGAGTCGCCCAATTGAAAGATTCCGGTGCGGCGAAGCATTACCACATTTCGATGGCGAAGATGAATAATGTCGCCATCGCGCTGGATATTGCGCGCAGCGCGAGAGACATGTTAGGCGCGGAGGGCATTCTCGATAATCGCGCCTCGATGCGGCACATGTGCAATCTGGAAAGCGTGAAAACCTACGAAGGTACCGAAGACATTCACCGGCTGATCCTCGGCCAGCAGATCACGGGGATCAGCGCGTTTGGGGTCTGATCGACTGGAAGGCGAAGCAGCTTTTCCCTTGCACCTTCAACGCTTCAACGGTTCAACGCTTCAACGCTTCAACGCTTCAACGCTTCAACGCTTCAACGATTCAACGTCAGCGAAGCTACCACTCGATAATGGTGCTGGCCCAGGTTAAGCCCCCGCCGAACACCACCATCAACACGTAATCGCCCGGTTTGATCCGGCCGCTGCGATTGGCTTCGTCAAGTGCCATTGCCACCGCCGCCGCCGACGTGTTCCCGTACTTGTCCAAATTAACGTAAAACCGGTCCAGGGAAATTTTCAGTCGATCGGCAATGCCTTCGATGATGCGCAGATTGGCCTGATGCGGGATTACGCAGGCAATGTCGTCAGCGGTTAGGCCGGCATCGGCCAGAGCTTTTTGCGATGCGCTCACCATTGCCGTAACCGCCTGCTTGTAAACTTCTTTGCCGGTCATGTGGATGGTGTTGAGATGCATGTGGGCATTCTCCGCCGTAATCGGACAGCGCGAACCGCCGCCCGGCATGAAAAGGATATCGGTGAACTGACCATCGCTGCCGATATGCGTGCTGATCACACCATGAGCGCTGCCACGATGGCGCAAGACCGCAGCGCCGGCTCCATCACCAAACAGCACGCAGGTGTTGCGATCGGTCCAGTTGGTGATTGACGTTAACTTCTCGGCCCCGATCACCAGTACCACGTCGTGGGTGTGTGAGGTAATAAACTGTTGCGCGATCTCGATCCCGAACAGGAATCCGGCGCAGGCCGCCGAAATATCGAGACAGGCGGCATTTTTGGCGCCGATTTTTTTCTGAACGAAACAGGCCGTGGCCGGAAACAACATGTCTGGAGTCGCGGTAGCGACCAGGATAAGATCCACGTCGATCGGCGCGATCTTGGCCTGCTCGAGCGCTTTCAGAGCCGCTTTGGTCGCCATGTCGCTGGTCTGCTCGCCTTCGGCCGCGATCCGCCGCTCCTTGATTCCGGTGCGGGTCGTGATCCATTCGTCGGAAGTATCGACCATGCGCGACAGGTCCTCGTTAGTCAGGACCTTTTCCGGGACGTAACTACCGGTACCAACAATCGAGACCGTCCGCTGATTTTTAGCGGAGCGCGGGCTCGAGCGGGGCTGTGGTTTCATTGTAGCGACGGATTTCCTCGATGATATGCGGATTGATCTGTTGTTCAATCGACTCCGCCGCCACTCGCAGCGCGTTTTTGATGGCGAGCGGCGTGCTGGCGCCGTGCGCGATGATGCAGATACCGTCCACGCCGAGTAATGGGCTGCCGCCGTACTCTTCGTAATTGGTTTTGTCCTTTATTTCGAGAAAGGCGTTCTTGGCCAGGAACGCGCCGATCTTGCGCTTGGTGGTGCGCATCAGTTCGTGTTTGAGCCAGGTGAAAATGGCGACCGCGATCGATTCGCACGTTTTTAAAATCACGTTACCGACGAATCCGTCGCACACCACGACCTCGACCGGATCTTCAAACATGTGGCGGCCTTCGATGTTCCCCACAAAATTCAAAGAGCTTTTCTTCAGCATCTTGAACACTGCCTGGGTTTTTTGAGTGCCCTTGACGTCTTCTTCGCCTAACGAGATCAGGCCCACACTCGGATTCTGGTAGTGGAGCACGTGCCGGGAATAGACCGAGCCCATAATGGCGTAATGCAGGAGATGTTCCGGCGTCGCATCGATATTCGCGCCGGCGTCGCACAGGACAAACACGTTGGTTTCGGTAGGCAAAACCGCGGCGATCCCGGGCCGATCGATTCCCGGCAATGTCCGCAATTTGATCGTTGAGGCAGCCACTGCGGCGCCGGTATGACCGGCGCTGACCACCGCATCAGCTTGTCCGTGTTTAACCAGATCCACCGCCCGGCTGATCGACGAATCCTTTTTCCGCCGGACCGCGGACCACGCCTTGTCCGACATGTCTACGACTTGCGTGGAATGAACGATTTCCACCCGCCCATCGTTGCAGCCGTGCCTCTTCAGCTCGGCTTCGATTTGCGGGGTATCGCCGACCAGGAACAATTTCCCGATCTGCCGATATTCCTGTAGCGCCATTACTGCGCCACTGACCAGATTGCGCGGGCCGAAATCGCCGCCCATCGCGTCCAACGCGATCTTCATCGTGCCAGACTTTGCGAAGTTTACCCGGGTATTGCAAAACGAAATTGCGCATAAGCCTCACCGGGCGTGATCTACGCACAGGGTCAGGTGGATCGGCCGCTCCGCGGACGATGGTAACTACCAGCAGCGGAGCTGCTCAAAATGAGGTCGAAGGCTTTCGACCTTTTGCTTTTGCATCGCCCGGCGGAGCGGCCGATCCACCTTTGCGGCGTGGCGGGATTCGAGGGCGGGGGTTGGTGTTACGCCCCGCTGACGGTCAGGACCTGCCGTCCCTTGTAATAGCCGCATGACGGGCAGGCGGTATGCGACCGAACGGTACTTCCGCATTGCGGACACTTATTCAGCTTCGCCGCGTGCCAGCGGTTGGCCGCTTTTCGCGTACGCAGCCGCATCTTTGAAGTTTTGCGCTTTGGAACTCCCATGGCAGGCGCCTACCAAAGCATGCTTTGCCGGAAAGGCAACCGGCGCCTGACACGTTGAATGGTTAAATAGTTAAAACGTTAAATCGGGGAGGGCTCTTCCGATCCTGTTTAACGACGTAACACCTTTAACAATTAACCCTTCTTCAGCTTCAGCTTATCCAGCGCGCTCCAGTCGGGTTTACGTTCATCTTCGTGCGTCGCTGCATCCGCGTGCGGAGCCTTGCATACCCGTCGACCGTCCCGGTCACAGTGGGGATGAGCCGGCAGATTCAGCAGGATATCCTCTCGAATGAATGGACTAAGGTCCACCGTCTCCGGGCCGGCCAGCTCGGTATGCACCGCGAACGCCGGCACCTCGATTACATAAGTGAACTTTTCCAGGCACGAAACGCATTGTAATTCCACCGGTTGGCGGAGGGTTCCGTTCGCCCACAACGAGTTTCCGGTGATGCCGACATCCAGGCTATAATGAAGTGGCCCTACGCACCGGATGTTTTCGGTCGCGAGCTCTTCGATGGGGCAATCCTCATCACCTTCCAGGTGAATACCTTCGGCCGGAATTTGTCTGAGATGAATCTTCATGGCTTCGCTTTGCTGCGCCTCGTTGAATCGTTGAAACGTTGAAACGTTGAAACGTTGAATCGGGACTCAAGGGTCCGTTCGTGACTTGTCCACGTTTTAACGGTCCAACGTTTTAACGGTTTAACATGATGGAGCGCAGCGGAATCATTTTAGCTTCGTCATTTTGTTCGCAAGCGCCCGGACCACCGCCGGTGGGACGAAGGCGGAAACGTCGCCTCCCAGACGGGCTATTTCCTTCACCAACCGCGAGCTCAGATAGGTATAATCTTCCTTCGGCATCAAGAATATCGTTTCTACGGAGCTCTGCAGTTTGCGATTCATCAGGGCCATTTGAAATTCGAATTCGAAGTCGGACACGGCGCGTAATCCGCGGATGACTGCGTTGGCCTGCTCGGCCACGGCGAATTCGACGAGCAAACCCTGAAACTGCCCGACTCGAACGCCGGGCTGGTTGCCCAACGCGTCGCGCAACAACTGCAGCCGTTCATCGAGATTGAACAAGGGGTCCTTTTCAATATTGAGCGCAACCGCCACCACGACCTCATCGAACAATTTCCGGGCTCGCGCGATCACGTCCAAGTGACCGTTGGTAACCGGATCGAAGCTGCCTGGGTAAATGGCGCGGCGCATATTGGGCGAAGATTCGCGCAAACTTCGGGAAACGCCAACCGCCGAATCTTCCAACAGGCTGGTTCGGCGCAATCACCAAGCACCAACATCCAGGCACCAGAGAAGCAGAGAGAAGCATCAAACCTCAATCAAGGCCATTCGGCCGCGTCAGCTGGTGTTTGGAGCTTTTGAGATTCACTGGAGCTCGGAGGTTCGGAGCAGAGCGACGTCGCGTAGGATGTGAACGGATTTCAACCCATCTTGGTTGCCGAAGCGGTGCGAACGCCGACATTGGCTCATCCCGCCAATGATGCCCCCTTCATACCGGAATATTGCGGTCGCGAGCACGTTTTCGCCCCGGTTTGCCAATGTCCTGGCCGAAGCGAAGCGAATTCGCGGCCGGTTTGGATCAAGCCTCTGCCTAATCTACGTAGGCGACCGGAATGCCGAAACGGATCAAAAGTTTTCCCAGGCCTTACAGCAGCTCGAACTGCCCGCTGATTCGCGGATTCATTACACCAACGGTGATCCTGCTGCTGCCATCCTTCAGACCGTAGAGGATAACGAGATCGACATGATTATAGCAGGGGCGTTGGAGAAAGAGGTGGTGTTGCATTCCTTTGTCGGAAACGTTGCGCGTCGGCTGGTTAGGGAAGCGGCTTGTTCGGTCATGCTTTTTACCGAACCGAATACTGAACCGAAGCCGCTGCAGCGAATGGTGTTTGTGGCTGATTATTCCGATCACGGCCAAAAGGCGCTGAAGAAGGCAATTGAATTGGCGGATCGCGAGCAAACCGAGCGGCTGTATGTAATTAGAATCGTTACCACGTTCGACGAAATCCGGGCCGCTCGCGAGACCCCTGCTGACTCAACTTTCACAGCCATGTCGACCGGCGACGAAGAGACCGCGCTGGAGGAGTTCGTCCTGTCAACGGGGCCCACCGAGGTCCCGATCGAAGTGCGTTGTATTCGCGGCAATACCGGCTTCGCCGCGTCGGATTTCATTCAGTCGGTGTCGGCCAACATGTTAGTCGTGCCTATCCCGCCATCGCCGGAGCTTGGCCCGAACTTACCCCCTAACATCGCCTGGATCACGGACGTGATTCCGTGCAATCTGTGGGTGATCCGGTAACGCTGCGCGCTACCGGAAGCTCCAAAAACCCCAAACCCCAAACCCCAAGCTCCAAAGAGCCTCCAATCCCCAGGCTCTCAACTGGGGTCACATGACCAGATTTGGTGATTGGAGCTTGGATTTTCCCTGGGTATTGGGGTTTGGTGTTTGGGGTTTATGACAGCGCCTTCAGAATTTCACGCCTACAGTCCATCACACCTGACGGTCATTTTCCTAACGATCGTTTTGCCGCTGGCGCTGGCGCTGCTGGTCCATCGCACCAAATCGCGTCATCTGGAACGCGTGATTTGTTTCAGCATTTCGGCATTGCTCATTATTAATTACATCGCCTACCTGATCGTGGCGCGGCGGTTCGGAATCACCCAATGGTATAAGGCACTGCCGCTGCAATTATGCGATTGGGCGATGTTTGTGATCATCGTCGCCCTCTGGACCGGTAACCGGCGCTGGCTGGAAATCGCCTACTTTTGGGGAATCGGCGGCACGTTGCAGGCAATCCTTACGCCTAATCTGCGGTACGGCTTCCCCGATTTGCGCTTTATCAGTTTCTTCGTCGCCCATTCCGGCATCATCGTCGGCATCGTTTTTCTGATGTTGATCTACGGTTTCCGTCCCAGCGCGAAAGGAATTTTGCGCACTTTCTTGTGGACCGAAGTGTACTTCGTCGTCGCGTTCACAATCGATTTGTTAACCGGTGAAAATTACGGATTTCTCCTGCATAAGCCCGAAGCAGCATCGCTGCTGAGTTTTTTATCCGACTCGCGCCCGATTTATCTAATCCAGTTCCACCTGCTGGCGTTCGCGTTTTTCACGCTGCTGTATGCGCCTTTTGCTGCGGTGGATTTGATTCGGTCTAAGACGCGGAGCGCCTAATGGTGGATCGGCTTGTCTCAAGACGAGCCTAAAGTGAAAGCCGCCGGAGGCGGCTCAAAGTGAGCGGGTGATGCCCGCGGTTTACTAACGTGTTCCACCTGATTTATGCGCCGGTGGATGCCTGGCGTACTAAATTGAAATGTCCGTGATATCCGCGTAATCCGCGGTAACATTTGCCCGTTTGAAACGCAAACCACTGAGAATTGGCGACGTAACCATCGGCGGTAAAGGCCCGGTATTCATTCTCGGCCCCTGCGTGATTGAATCGGAGAAGTTCGTTTGGGGGATGGCTCGCAGCATTGTAAAGATCGCGCGAAGCGAAAGTGTCGCGCTCATTTTTAAGGCGTCTTATGACAAGGCGAACCGGACTTCGGTGCGATCATTTCGTGGAATCGATGCGCGGCGCGGTTGCGAACTCCTGGCCGAGATTGGGAGGGAACTCAAAGTTCCAGTAACGACCGACGTTCATTCGCCGCAGGAAGCCGCCATCGCCGGTGAGACGATCGATTTGCTCCAGATCCCGGCATTTCTGTGTCGCCAGACCGATTTATTGCGCGCTGCGGCCGAGACCGGTCGTGCGATCAACGTTAAAAAAGGGCAATTCCTGGCGCCGTGGGACGTCAGGAATATTGCCGAGAAGTTAGCCGCATTCGGTGCCCGCCAATTCTGTTTCACGGAACGCGGAACGACTTTCGGTTACAACAACCTGGTGGCTGACATGCGGTCGCTTTACTGGATGCGTGAGGCCGGTTATCGCGTAATTTTCGATGCGACCCATTCCGTGCAACGGCCGGGTGGAGC
>DATFCK010000108.1:0-3377 GCA_035253185.1 Chthoniobacterales bacterium
GGCGAGATCCCTCGACTGCGCTCGGGATGACAACCGTTGAGCACCAGGGGCAGCGGTGACAATTAGCCAGCGCATTTCCCGTGGTTCGAGCTGTGCCAGAAGCAAAGGGGCGCGTCCAAAAAAAATTCATTCCCGCGCCAGGATCACATTGCTATATCGGGGGTCGTTAGTCACTTCCTCACCAAACCAATCCGGTGGCTGAAAGGCCGCGCACTGTTGGTCGTCACCGAACTCAACTTCGGCGACCACAATGCCGTTGTTAATTCCGCCGTAAACATCAATCTCAATCGTTAAATCTTTCCAGGGAATATCGTGGCGCACCTTCGTTAGCCGCTTCCCACTCGTCGCCGGCCAAAGGGTTTTGAATTGTTCGGCTGTAATCTCGATTTCACGTTCCTCGCGAACCGCGCCGTCCGCGGTTTTGAATGTCAGGGTGCAGTGTCTTGGGGTCCTACGCAGCCGGACCTGCTTTCCGTCCGGCGTGGCCATCAGGTAACCCTGGTCGATGAGGTGATGCGGATAAGTCGTTAGGTCCGGCGGAATGCGCTTGAGCAGGAATTTGCGTTCGATTTCCTGGTGCGGCATCACAGGAAAGAATTTCAACGTTCAACGCACAACGTTCAACATCCAACGCTCAATAAGCACCCATCTGAATTTGGACGTTGAATGTTGAAAGTTGGACGTTGAGCGTTTGGCTCCGCAGGAGGTGGCGGGGCAGGGTACCAGGGAGAAGACTCGAACGCTGATGGCGTGCGCCTGGAGCAGGAATTTGGGTTCGATTTCCTGGCGGGGCGTTACAGGAAAGAATTTCAACGCTCAACGCACAACGTTCAACATCCAACGCTCAATAAGCACCCATCTGAATTGGACGTTGAATGTTGAAAGTTGGACGTTGAGCGTTTGGCTCCGCCGGAGGCCGCGGGGAGGGTACCAGGGAGGGGACTCGAACCCCTATGGATTGCTCCACCAGATCCTAAGTCTGGCGCGTCTGCCAATTTCGCCACCCTGGCGTAGCGTAACTAATGCCGAACCGGAATAAACCTGCCTGTCAGCCGTCTGATTGCAAACGCAACTGACCGGTAAATCACGCCGCCGCCGGCGACTTTGTCTCCCCTGGTTTTACTTCGGTTTTGAGCGTGGAATTTCGCTTCCCGGACCATCGTTCGATCACATAGAACGTCACCGGAATCAGAAAGATCGCGATAGCGGTCGCGGCAATCATTCCTCCGATCACGGTTGAACCGAGAATGCGGCGGGCCACCGCGCCCGAGCCGCTGGCAAACCAAAGTGGGAGACAGCCGAAAATGAACGCGAACGAGGTCATGAGGATTGGCCTCAAACGTAAACGCGCTCCTTCCAAGGTGGCGTCGAGCAGCGGTTTGCCTTTTTCGTATTCCTCCTTGGCGAATTCGACGATGAGGATCGCGTTTTTCGCAGCGAGACCGATCAGCATGATCAGTCCGATCTGCGCATAAATATTGTTTTGCATTCCGCGCAGCCACAGCGTCAGAAACGCGCCGAACACTGCGACCGGTGTGCCCAGTAGAACACTGAACGGTAACGACCAGCTCTCATAAAGCGCAGCCAGAATGAGAAACACGAATAATAGCGACATTCCAAAAACCAAAGTGGGTGATACGCCCTGTTGCGCTCTCTTTTCCTGATACGACAAACCCAGGTAATCGTAACCCATATCGTTAGGCATAGTTTGATGGAAAACTTCCTCAAGCGCATTCATGGCCTGGTACGAGCTGTAACCCGGCGCGGCTGATCCGTTGATTTGGGCGGAGCGATATTCGTTATAACGCACGGTGAATTCCGGGCCGGCGACGTTCTCGATGGTTGAGATCGCGTCCATCGGCACGGCGTCGCCGTTGGCGTTGCGGACAAAAAACTGGCCCACATTCTTGGCATCGGTTCGATATTCTCCTTCCGCTTCGATGTAGACCTGCCAGGTCCGGCCGAACCGGTTGAAGTAGTTAACGAAAAAACCGCCCATGAATGTCTGCAATGTTTGATAAACCGAGCCGAGATCGATGCCCTGCTTGATCACTTTGTCGCGATCGACGTTAACGAAAACCTGCGGGACGTTCGGCAGGAATGTTGGGATTAACGTCCCGAGCTCCGGCCGTTTGCGCGCTGCCTCGAGAAACGTTTTCAGATTCTCCGCGAGAAACGGGACGTCTTTGCCGGCGCGATCTTCCAGCATAAAAGTAAAGCCGCCCGATGTGCCGACGCCTGGAATCGCCGGAGGCGGAAATGCAAATGCGATGCCTTCGCTGAGGCTGCCCAGATATTGATTCAATCGCGTCTTGATTGCTGCGTATTGTTCTTCCGGTTTGGTGCGTTCGCT
The DNA here is from genome assembly GCA_035253185.1 of Chthoniobacterales bacterium. Lineage (GTDB taxonomy): Bacteria > Verrucomicrobiota > Verrucomicrobiia > Chthoniobacterales > UBA10450 > DATFCK01. Next base: position 2,354 of record DATFCK010000108.1, read on the forward strand.
CCACGGCTTGAACGTCACGAAGAAAAATGCGCTGTAGGTGTTTTGCACCAGACTGAGCAGGCTGAATCCGATGACACTGGTGGTGTATTGAACCCCGGGCGTTTGCTGGAGGAAATCTTCGATCTTGTGACACACCTGATCGGTGCGCTCGAGCGACGATGCGTCGGGTAACTGAAGCGCAAGAAACACGTAGCCCTGGTCTTCCTCGGGCAAAAACGCGCTCGGCAATTTCTTCCCAAAAAAACCGGCGCCGATCGCGAGAACAACCAGCAAGGCAAAACTGAGGACGGCTTTGCGGATCGCAAGTCGGGACCAGTTTACATATCCGTGGGTAAGCCTCCCGAAAACGCGATTGAACCGATCATAAAACCAACCGAGTGGACCGCGCGTCTTCCTTTTTGGCCGCAGCAGGGACGAGGCTAAAGCCGGGCTCAGCGAAAGCGCGTTGAACGCGGAAAGGATCACTGAGATCGCAATCGTTAGGGCAAACTGCTGATAAAGGCGGCCGGTGATTCCCGGCAGAAACGCCGTAGGGATAAATACCGCCGAAAGAACGAGCGCGATTCCGATTACCGGCCCGGATACTTCCCGCATGGCCTGCAACGTTGCTTCGCGCGGGGACATTCCTTCTTCGATGTGACGTTCGACCGCTTCGACCACCACGATCGCATCATCCACCACCAGACCGATCGCGAGCACCAGGCCGAAAAGCGAGAGCGTATTGATTGAGAATCCGAACAGGGGAAACAGGACAAACGTGCCGACTAACGAAACCGGCACCGCGCAGAGCGGAATCAGGGTGGCGCGCCACCCCTGCAGGAAGATAAAAACTACCAGCACCACCAGCACGAGCGCTTCAAACAGCGTCTTGAGGATTTCGTTGATGCCTTCGGTGACAGAAAGCGTTTGATCGAGCGAGACGGCATAATCCATATCGGCGGGAAACCTTTGCTTCGCTTCGGTCAGCAATTTGCGCACGCCCTGGGCGGCTTTGACCGCATTGGTTCCGGGCAGCTGATAACAG
>DATFCK010000109.1:0-7485 GCA_035253185.1 Chthoniobacterales bacterium
GGTGCCCACGCCCCAGCGGCCTTTGGCAGCCGATATACCCAAGCCTGGCATGCCTCCAGCTCCTGACGTAACCGGGGTTGAGTCGACTCAGGTTGACTTCAAGAGTTCGGCGACCACCCGAGACGAATAAGATTTTCTGAGTGTGGGGTTGAGAGGGGGCGGATGCTTCGGCGTCCGCCCTCTTTGTTTTTCATGCGAAAATATCAACGCTCAACGTCCAACGCTTGGTTCAGACGGTGCTAATTCGGGCGAAATTGCCTCAGCTCTTTAAGTAATCGGCCAACCGTGCGCGCAGCTCGGTTCGGGCGCGAAAGAGAACGCTTTTAACGGCCGGCACCGATAGATCAAGAATTTCGGCGATCTCCTCGTAGCTGCGGGTTTCATATCGACGCAAAACCAGCGCCATTCGTTGAGTTTCAGGCAGTTCCAGAATAGCGGCTTCGATCGCCTGTTGAAGCTCCTGTTCAAGAAGTGTTTCGGCCGGCGACGACACGGATTCATCCTTCATGGGCAGCTCTTCGCCCGGCGTGTCGCTTTGTATCGGGACGTGAGTGTGGCGTTTGGTTCGCCGCATCTCGTTGAACACCAGATTTCGAGTAATTTTCAGCAGCCAAGTCGTGAATTTCGCGCGCGGCAGATACCGACCGGCATTGCGCCACACTCGCAAGAAGACTTGTTGAGCAAGATCTTCCACGTCCGAATTGCTGCCCAGCATGCGAGCAATTGTCCCGATCACCAAGCCTTGGTGGCGTTCGATAAGTGTCTCAAATGCGGCGGTATCGCCGGTGGCGATAGCTTGCATGAGGCGCACGTCCTCGTCATCATCTTCGGCTCCGCCCGCCAGGGGTCGATCAATGCGAGACATTGGTGGGGGCGGTGGTGGAACACGGCGCCTTAGCCGTGGTTGTTCATAAGTGGGTCTACGGCCTTATTCAAATGGTTAAATTATCTGAGACGCATCGCTGTGCTTTTTGTTGCAACGCGAGAGGCGGTTGTGCATGTTGAACCACCCTTAATCCCGGGTTTTTGCGCCGTTGAATTACCAGCTTATTCCTCAGGAACTCAGGTCGATCGCGGAGAAGGTTGAACGGCGCCTACGGATTTCCGAGTCCGAGGCGTTGACGTTGTACCGGTCGACCGATTTGAACGCGCTCGGCGTTATGGCGACGGCGGTTCGGCAGCAAAAAAATGGCAATTACGCTACCTACATTCATAACCGCTACATCAACTACTCGAACATCTGCATTCTTTCGTGTCAGTTCTGCGCGTTCGCCGCCAAGAAGCGTGATTCGCACGCCTTTGAACAGGCTATTGACGAAATTATTGCGGTCGTGCAGGACGCGTTGCGACACGGAGTTACTGAAGTTCACATGGTCGGCGGTCTGCATCCCACCCTGAAAAAGGAGTGGTATCTGACATTGTTGCGGGAATTGCGCGCCCTCGATCCAAATCTTCACATCAAAGCGTTTACCGCCATAGAAATCAGGCATCTGGCCAATCGCGTTTTCCGCAAACCAATCAAGGAGACGCTCGAGATTTTGAAGGATGCGGGGTTGGGCTCGATAACCGGTGGCGGCGCTGAGATTTTCGATGCCGTGGTGCGCGACCAAATTTGTCGCGGGAAAGAAACGGCCGAAGAATGGCTGGATACGCATCGAATCTGGCATGGGATGGGCGGACGCAGTACGTGCACGATGCTTTACGGCCACATCGAAACCCTGGAACAGCGGGTCGATCATTTGCGACAGCTGCGTGAGTTACAGGATGAAACTGGCGGATTCACCGGCTTTGTGCCGTTTGCGTTTGAGCCCCAAACCACCATTCTCTCGCACATCAAGCAAGCCTCAGCGGTGGACCAACTCCGAAATCTGGCCGTTAGCCGGATTTACCTGGATAACATCGATCACATTACCGCCTACTGGGTGAGTATGGGCCTGCCTCTGGCGCAGTTGTCGTTAAGTTATGGAGTGGACGACCTGCACGGCACTATCCTGGAGGAGAAAATTTTTCACATGGCGGGGGCGACTACCCCGCAGCAGCAATCAATTGCCACTCTGGAGCACGCGATCAGGGAAGCCGGCCGCGAACCGGTCCAGCGCGACAGTCATTACCGGCATATCCGGCCGCAATCGACCAATGGAGCGCAGATGCCAGCGGTCGAAGCTGAGGCTGCCTGCGCCTAACGAGGTTCGTTGCGGATCGGTTGCGTAAAATACCTCAATGCCAGGCCGCTTATTCACGGCTGGCGCGATCCGGTCACACTGGATCATCCATCGGCGTTGTGCCGCCTGCTGGCGGCCGGGGAACTCGATATCGCCCTGGTCTCCAGCTTTGAATTTCTCCGCCATCCCATTTACCGGATTGTCGATAACGTATCGATTGCGTCGGACGGCCCGGTTTACAGCGTCGTTGTCGCCTACCGGGATCAGCCCCTGTTTTCCGACGTCGAACTCGATCCCGCCTCGCAAACATCGGTGGCATTATTGAGTTACCTGATGGCGGAACGTGGGAAAGAGTTTCGGTCCTGGGAAATAACCGGCGACCTGCTGGGACCGATTAATGAAGATCGAGGACGCCTGTTGATAGGCGATCAGGCAATTCGCTTCCGCCAGAAGTTTGGGGACGCCTATCAATATTGGGATTTGGGTGCAGAATGGAAAAGATGTGCTGGCGTGCCTTTCGTTTATGCGCTCTGGCTTGTGCGACCCGGCGTCGCCGGTGATAGCACGTTAGGCCGAGACTTGCGAGCGTTGCGCGACGCCAATCTTCAAAATATCGGAGCAGTCATCGCGGCGCAGTCAGAATTTGATCCAGCATTTTGTCGCCGCTATTACGGTCAGAACTTGCGATTCAGTCTTGGAGACAGAGAAAAAGAAGGCCTCCTGAAATTTGCGAACATATGCGCAAAGCTGAATCTGATTCAAAAAGGCGATCTCAAGCTGGAATTGATTTAACCAAACCGCGGCCAAGCCAGCTTCGAATCGGCATTTCCGGATGGCGTTACGCCGGTTGGCGCGGGAAGTTTTACCCGGAAGATCTCGCGCAGCGGCGTGAGCTGGAATTTGCCAGCCGGCAATTCAATTCCATTGAGATCAATGGCTCCTTCTATTCGTTGCAACGGCCATCCAGTTACCAGCGATGGTATTCGGAAACGCCGGCTGACTTCCTGTTTAGCGTTAAAGGACCCCGCTTCATCACCCACATGAAGAAGCTGCGAGACGTTAAGGCTCCGCTGGCAAATTTCTTCGCGTCCGGCGTTCTCGCCTTACGCGAAAAACTGGGACCAATCCTTTGGCAGCTGCCTCCCAATCTGGGCTGGGACGAAAAACGGCTTCGCGAATTCTTCAATTTATTGCCGCGCGATACCGCAGCCGCGGCCCGGCTTGGCCGAAAGCATGACCAGAAATTAAAAACTCGCGCTTGGTTGACGGTCGATCGTTCGCGTCCCCTGGATCACGCGCTCGAAGTTCGGCATCCGAGTTTTCTGGTGCCGGAATTTTTTTCGCTCCTGCGCGAAAACAACATCGCGTTCGTTTTCGCCGATACCGCGGGGAAGTGGCCGTATACCGAGGACTTGACCGCAGACTTGGTTTACATCCGGCTGCACGGATCCGAAAAACTTTACGTGAGTGGATATTCGGATCGGGAGATTGAATGGTGGGCAGGACGCATCGAAAGGTGGCGCAGAGGTCAACAGCCCAAAGACGCCAAGCTGATCGGCTCAAAACCGGACGGGAAGATGCGCCCGGTTTTCGTTTACTTTGATAATGATGCGAAGGTGCACGCGCCGTTCGACGCCATTCGGCTGATGAAACGCTTGAGCAACGGGAAATGAAGTTGCGAGTGATTGCTCATCCGCTTGCCCGCGGGTAAAAGTAAACGGTGCAAAGCTGCGTAGATGTCGAGCCGGCAAGTCTGGACTCGCGAAGAGGTTTTACCGGGCAATATCGGTGGATCCTGCGGCAAGCGGAACAACTCAGTGGCGATCCTATTGACTGGAATGACATCTGTTCTGCGGAGTGCATTGCTCGCCTGTTGGCGCGCAAAGGTTTTACCTGCAACGAAGAGGTTGAGAATTTCCTTCGGCCTCGCCTCAAGTCGTTAAGCGATCCTTTTTTGCTGCCGCAAATGGAGGCAGCGGTGTGTCGTATACTCTCGGCGATCGAACACCGGCAGCGCATCGTGTTGTTCGGTGATTATGACGTCGATGGCGTGACTTCGCTGGCCATCTTGTCCGATCTGCTGCGGGCTTTCGGCAACGCTCCCGAATTATTTTTGCCCCTCCGAATGGAGGAAGGGTACGGCCTCAGCCGCGAAAGCGTCGATCGCTGTCTAGATAGTTATCGTCCGCAGTTGTTGATTGCGATCGATTGCGGTACTTCGTCCGTTTCAGAAATTGCCCACCTCACCAACGCCGGGGTCGATGTGATCGTCCTGGACCATCACGAACCGAAAACGGCGTTGCCCGGCTGCGTGGCAGTCGTTAACCCCAAAATAGATCCCAATTGTAAATTCGATTATCTTTGCAGTGCGGGCGTGGTGTTTAAGGTTTGCCACGGGCTTCTGAAACGCCGCCCGCTCGCCAATTACGATCTGCGTTCGGTGCTCGATCTGGTGGCGCTCGCTACTGTCGCCGATATCGTGCCGTTGACCGGCGAGAACAGGGTTTTCGTGCAGCGCGGATCAATGGAGCTTGCGCAGACGAAGCGGCTAGGATTGCGCAAGTTGTTGCAAGCCGCGGCGGTGCGAGCGCCAATTGGGACCGAAGATATCGGCTTTCGGATCGGTCCCCGGCTCAATGCGGCCGGGCGATTGAGCACGGCGGAAAAAGCGCTGCAACTGCTCTTGACCCGTGACGATGACGAGGCCCTCCTGTTGGCCGGATTTCTCGACCAACAAAATCGCGAACGGCAGGAAGTAGAGAAGCAAACGTTGCTCGCCGCGGAAGAACAGATTCAAAGGGAGTATGACTGGCCTCGTGATGCCGCGATTGTGGTAAGCGGACGCGGCTGGCACCCGGGTGTGGTTGGAATCGTGGCCTCAAGGATCGCGCGCAAATACCACCGACCGACCATTGTCATCGGAATTGACCAGAATGGAGCCGGCAAAGGAAGTGGTCGTTCCATTTTAGGATTGCATCTGGTTAGGGCGCTGGAGCGTTGCGCAATTCATCTTGAAAAATTTGGCGGTCACGAAATGGCCGCTGGTCTGTCAATTCACGAACGCAATTTGCCCGCTTTCGTCGAGGCATTTCGAGCAATAGTCCGGGAACTCTTGTCGGATGACCAGCTTGAACCTCAACTCCATCTCGATCACGAACTGGCGTTGACCGAACTCAACCTCGAACTCCTCCGCTGGCATGAAATGCTCCAGCCGTTTGGAAACGCGAACCCCCAGCCGTTGTTTTTTGCGCGGGAAGTAACACCGGTAACCCCGCCACGGGTAATGGGCGATAAACACTTGCGACTGCATCTGCAACAGGGTGACGCGCGACGTCGCGCCATTTTTTTTGATGGCGCGACTCAGCAATTGCCGACGCCACCCTGGGACATTGCCTTTCGCATTCGGCCCGACGATTACGATGGGCAACGCCTGGTGGAGATTCAGATACAGGCATTGCGCACAGCCTCCCTCAAATCGTGATGGAGATTTCGCAGCCAATTTCGGAGCTCGATTGGATTCCACGGCCTCGAATACTCGCGTTGCAACGTCTTGGTATTGGCACCGTCGAAGATTTGCTGAACCACTTTCCGCGACGATACGAGGACCGACATCAGTTTCGCGATTTTCCGGCGGAAGAGAGCGACACGCCGATGTGCTTGTGCGGCGAGGTCGTGAAAACGCAGGTTCGGCGTTTCGGCGGCTGGAAAAAAATCTTTGAAGTAACGCTTCAGCAGACCAATGCCAATGCCTTGAGTCAGCCATTGGTATGCCGTTGGTTCAATTTGCATTACGTGCAAAAGATGATCGCGACCGGTCACCAGTTAGTCGTTTTTGGCAAGCCGCGGTTGCGCGGTAAACGAATTTGCCTCGATCATCCGGAGTTCGAAGTCATCGAAGATGATGAATCGGAGCGATCAATCCATTTCCGTCCGATCACTCCGATTTATCCAGCCACGGAAGGATTATCGCAGCGCGTATTGCGAGCTCTGATTTATCGGGTGCTGGACGAACTGTCGGAGGAACCCCTAACGACGTTGTTACCCGAAGAACTAACGAAATACGATCAACGGCGCGCCATTGCTGCAATCCATTTTCCCGAAACATGGGCGGAGCGCGACGCGGCGCGACAGCATCTAGTACTATCGGAATTCTTTGCCATGCAGATGCTGATCGGATCACGGAAGGCGCGATCAGCGGAAAAGCTGGGGGCGAAGCACTGCGGAGCCGGAAAGTTGCTGGATCGATTTCTGAAGGCCCTTCCGTTCGACCTGACAAAGGCGCAGAAAAAGGTGTTGGACGAACTGCGGCGCGACCTGAGTGCATCTCAGCCGATGAACCGGCTGCTGCAAGGTGACGTCGGTTCCGGCAAGACCGTGGTGGCGACGGCGGCGATGTTACTGGCGGTGGAAGCGGGGTATCAGGCGGCTTTGATGGCGCCCACTCAGGTCCTGGCCGAGCAGCATTACGCCGTGTTGCGGCAATGGCTCGAACCTCTGGGGATGCGTCTGGCCCTGCGGACCGGGGCGCGCCAGGAGGAAAGCGGGCCGCTGCCGCTGTTTGAAAATAGCGGCGAAGGTGATGAAAACGCTGTTTCGGGGAGCGCACGCTTGCAGCGTGCTGGCGACGGCATTCTGCCGTCGCGAACTTCTTCACCTAACGGTGAATTCTCGCAAGACGCCCGTTATTCGAAACGGCGACTTCCACATTTTGAAAAACCCTGGGCTATTTACGCGGTCACAACCACGACCAAGTATCGCCGAGTGTTGAATCCCGCGGCTCGTGACGTAATCGTTAGGGCATGGCGACATTTCCACAATACGCGCTACGAGCTGTTCGCGATCTGCGTGATGCCAGATCACCTGCATGCATTATTTCAGCCGTTGCCAAAAGGACGCGACGCCGACGGTGCCCCGATTTTTTGGTCGCTATCGGAAATAATGCGGTCGTTAAAGTCGTTTACTGCACGCGAAATAAACCGGGTCGAAGCTCGAATGGGCGAGGCCGTTTGGGAAAAGGAAACGTTCGATCGGTTTATCCGATCTGACCGCGATCTTGCGGAAAAATTCGAATATATTGTTTCGAATCCATGGAGAAATGGGACAGTAAAATCAACCGAGGATTATCGATGGATCTGGACGCAGGAGATGCCAAACGGTCCCAGTGAAAGTTCGCCGCGGCAGAATGTCGCGGCCGGCACGCTGCAAGCGCGCGCTCCCCAGAACTCAGACGCGCCGCAGATCATCATCGGTACTCACGCCCTGTTATACGACTCCGTGCCTTTCTCCAATCTCGGCCTGGTCGTTATCGACGAACAACACAAAT
>DATFCK010000110.1:0-7280 GCA_035253185.1 Chthoniobacterales bacterium
AAGTTGGAAACTTGCCCCACCTTAAAGCGGCGTCCCGGCCGCTTTTATCTATGCGTCGGGACGTCGCGTCTACTCACCCGCGCGATTTCACTAACGAGTCGTAGAGCGTCTTCGTTTCGCGTGCGATCGCGGACCAGCTGAATTTTTCCTCGGCGCGTTTGCGGCCGGCCTGGCCGAATTTTTCCCGCAGTTGGGCGTCACCCATCAATTGGTTAATCCTGGCTGCTAAATCGCGCGAAAACTTTTCAGGATTGATGGGTTCAAACGGACTCTCCTTCATTTGCTCGAGTGGAACCAAAAACCCGGTCTCGCCATCTACGACTACTTCGGTAATCCCACCGACCGCGCTCGCCACCACCGCGGTTTCGCACGCCATGGCCTCAAGATTAATGATGCCGAACGGTTCATAAATCGAAGGGCAACAAAACACCGCGGCATGCGAGTAAAATTCGATGACGCTTTTCTTGTCGAGCATCTCCTGGATCCAGATGACATCCGGCTTGTCCGAGCCGGGCTGGCGGATTGCTTTCGCCTTTTCCACCGCGGCCTTCATTTCCTCGGCGATTTCCGGCGTGTCCGGGGCGCCGGCACAGAGCACAATTTGGAAACCGGGCGCCATGAATTGGATTGCCCGGACCAGATGAATGATCCCCTTCTGTCGCGTAATCCGGCCCACGAACAAAAGGAACGGCCGGTTTGGATCAACGCCGTACCGTTTTAGCGCATCGGTCGACCTGACTTTATGATACTCCTCCAGATCGATCCCATTATAGATGACGGGGACGTGCGCGGGATCGACCTGGAACAACCGTTCGATATCGGATTTAGTTCCACGGGAGACGGCGACGACGGCATCAGCCATCTCGAGCGCGGTCTTTTCCACCCAAACGCTAAAATCGTAACCTCCAGCCAGTTGCTCACGTTTCCACGGTCTTAGCGGTTCAAGTGAATGGACCGTAATGACCAATGGAATGCCGTAATTTTTCTTCGCCAGAATGCCACCGAAATGGCTGTACCAAGTATGGCAATGCACGATGTCGGCATCTACCATCGTGCTGTTAAAATCGGTGCAGCGACGCACCGCTCCAAACACTGAGCGCAATTGTTTCGGACAGCTGAATTGATCGGTGTCCACTTCAAATCCGCGCACCGTAAGATTCCCCTCCTCCAGCCGCTGGTCGCCAAAACAACGAACCTCTACCGGCATTAGTTTGGACAGTTCCCGGGAGAGATATTCAACATGAACCCCGGCGCCTCCGTAGGTGTAGGGAGGATACTCATTGGTCAGCAGGAGGACTTTCAAGGCAATCGAGTGTTGGAGTGATGGAGTATTGGAGTAATGCGGCAGCACTACAACCGATTCTTGGAGCTTTTACATTTACGCCAACGCTCCCTGCTCCATTGCTCCGAACCTAGTTCTTCACCTTTAAAAGAAGAACTGGAACCTCCACTGCGTGACGCACCTTGTCGGCGGTGGCGCCGCGCAGGAAATCATTAATAAACCGATGGCCGTGCGTAGTCATGGCGATGAGATCGGCGCCGCTCGACTTGGCCAGTTTAATGATCTCGGTCGAGGGTTCCCCCATAGCCAGAACCGAACTGACCTCGAAACCTTCGGTGCGTAATTCCTGCTCCAGATTAGCGAGGTAATCGCGGTCGTGCTTCATCTCCTCGCTTTCCTGAAGTTTGAGCTGTTCAAAGTTGCGCGCGACCCAGCCGTCGGCCACGTGCATCAGCAGCAGTTTGGCATTTGTTAGGCGAGCCAGAGGCCGAATATGCTCGAGAATCGTGTTATCGGTTTCACGATTTTCCACCGGGATCAGGATGGTGTGATACATGGGGTCGCTTCGCGGCGTTAAATGGTTACAACCGTTAGATCAGTAAAATGCAACGCGTGTTTGTATTTCAAGTTCTGCCTTCTCACTCGCCTCCACCGAACCAGCCGCGAAAAGTTTGGACTAGCAACCAGGCGTTTAACGCGGCGATGAATATCGCCACGATCCAGGCCAGGATCTTGATTGCGGTGTGATTAACGAATTCACCCATCTTGACCTTATCGCTGGTAAACATCACCAGAGGGAAAACGGCGAAACTCAGTTGCAGACTCAATATGACCTGACTGAGCACCAGCAGATCGGCGGTCCCTTTTTCCCCGGAGATCGCGGTAACGATCACCGCCGGAATGATGGCGATGGCGCGGGTAATGAGGCGGCGCAGCCACGGCCGCAACCGGATGTTTAGAAATCCTTCCATCACGATCTGCCCGGCTAACGTCCCGGTCAGCGTGGAATTTTGGCCCGAGGCCAGCAGGGCGAGAGCGAAGAGCGTACTCGCGCCGGTAACTCCGAGAAGCGGCGTCAGCAGCTTGTATGCTTCCTGGATTTCGGCGATGTCGGTCCGGCCCCGGCTGTAGAAGGTAGCCGCAGAAACAATCAGGATGGCCGCATTAATAAACAGTGCGAACATCAGAGCCAGGGTGGAATCGAGCGTAGCGAACTTGATCGCCTGCCGTTTTCCGGCTGAGTTCAATTCATACCGGCGGGTCTGCACGATTGATGAGTGCAGATACAAGTTATGGGGCATAACCGTCGCGCCCAGAATTCCAATCGCGATGTAAAGCATGCCGGGATCAGCCACGATGCGCGGTGATGGGATGAAACCCTGGGCGATGCCAAGCATGTCCGGCTTTGACGCAATCAGTTCCCAGGCGAAGCAGCCGCCAATGACCGCGATCAGCGCAATAACCAGCGCTTCGATATAGCGGAACCCTTTGTTCTGGAGGAACAAAACAATCAGCACGTCGAGAACAGTGATACAGACGCCGGCCAGCAGCGGAATACCAAACAGCAGGTTCAACGCGATGGCCGAACCGATAACTTCGGCTAGATCGCAGGCCGCGATCGCCAGTTCGCAGATTACCCACAAAAAGAACGCGACCGGCGGGCTGAAGTGATCGCGGCAAGCCTGGGCCAGATCGCGTCCGGTAACGATTCCGAGTTTGAGCGAGAGCGCCTGAAGCAGGATTGCCATCAGGTTGGAGAGCATAATTACGCTCAGCAGGGTGTAGTTATACTTGGAGCCGCCGGCGAGATCGGTCGCCCAGTTTCCGGGATCCATGTAACCGACCGCGACCAGAAATCCTGGACCGGCGAAAGCGAGCATTTTGCGGATTACGCTGGCCGAGGTGGGAACGAGGAGACTGCGATGAACTTCGGAAAGACTCGGCCGAACCGGGGCCGACCGCCAACCCGGCGTAACCGTCGGCGGAATGAGATCCGAATTAGGCATGGCTAAATTAGTTATCGATGGCTAGGTTTATGTCAATACTCAAGTTTTTATTGGTTTGACTATGTTTGAATTTTGAATATTACATGGCCCGATGCCCGCTCGAAATTCGCGTTCAGGCCGGTCTTCCACCGCAGTGGAGGACTATTTGGAACGCATTTTGGAACTCATTAATTCGAAGGGCTACGCCCGGGTCGTCGATATCGCGTCCGCCCTCAAAATTTCGCAAGCCAGCGTCACCAACATGGTTCAGCGCCTCGGCACCGAGGGCCTGCTCAAATACGAAAAGTACCGCGGACTTGTCTTAACTCCCGCTGGCGAAAAATTGGCTCGCAATATTGCCCACCGTCACCGGCTCCTGACCGACTTTTTGCAGCTGCTTGGACTGAGTAAACGAGTGATTCACCACGACGTCGAGGGCATGGAGCATCACATCAGCCCGCCCACCCTCAGGGCAATCGCCGCGTTAACCGGATTGTTGCGACGCCAACCCAGTTTGCGCGCGAGGCTGAAAGCGGCGGTTTAATTGCAGTAGACGCGACGTCTCGTCGCGTGCGTCGGAAAGCGGCGGGGCGCCGCTTCTACGCCGGAAACCCCCTACCGATCTATTCTGACCTCGAGTACCTCGCCCGGTTCACAACAAGCCGTTAGTGTCATCGGCCGGCAGCAAACTGTACAATCTTCGACCAACGTTTGCTCCGGTTGAGAGGTATCAATCTGGAGCGGAAAAGTTTCACCGCAGTGCGGGCAGATGACGTCAACCTCAATTGAAAGGTTCACATCACTGGTTGACCGGTTCGCCGTTGGCAGTTGGCACAATTCTGCCCCAAATCTTCAAAACCCAATCACCAATCTCCAGGGAAACACCAATGTTCAATTCCCAAAGTAACCACGACTGTGACATAATTGGTGCTTGAGGCTTGGAAGTTCCCTGGTGGTTGCGGTTTGGTGCTTGGCGCTTTTGGTTTAAATAGATGCTCGCGACTGCGCAGTTGATTCCACTCGATCAACATCCTCCGGCGGCATCTTTTTAAAGTGCACCTGCCGCACCCGCCGGCTGTCGGCCTGGGTCACCGTGACCTGATACTCGCCTATTCTGACCTGCTCGTTTTGTCGCGGTAAATGCCCTAACAAATGGGTCACATACCCGCCAATCGTGCTGACATCGCCGCCCTCCAGTTCCAGGCCGACGGCATCGCGCAGTTCGTATAAACCGAACGCGCCGTCCACCACGAACTCGTTCTCGTTCACTTTGCGGAACTCTTCCTTTTCGGCATCGAATTCGTCCTGAATGTCCCCGACCAATTCTTCCAAAACATTCTCCAGGGTCACCATTCCAACCGCGCCGCCATATTCATCCACCACGATCGCCACATGGGAATGTTTCGTTAGGAACACATTGAGCAGCTTTTCCAGCGGCATCATCTCGGGAATGGGCATCAAATCGCGCTTGATGCGCATCAAATCGGGATTTGGCTCGCGCATCAGCGGTAATAATTCTTTAACGTGAATCAGCCCAATGGTGTTATCGAGGTGCCCGCGGCAGAGCGGAAAACGCGTGTGCCGCGACTCAATTGCTTTGCGGACGTTACTTTCGAAATCCTCTTCCACGTCGAGATAAACCACTTCGCCGCGCGGCGTCATAATATCGCGCACTACGCGATCCCGCAGATCCAGCGCATTGATAAGCAGTTCTTTGCCTAACGGACTGACTTCCTCGGCCTTGGCGCTTTCACTCAGGATCAAGCGCAACTCTTCTTCGCTGTGGGCGAGCTCGCTCTCCTGAGCCTTCGGCAGCCGCAAAACATGAACCAGAATCCAGTTCGAGGATTCATTCAAAAACCAGATAAACGGCTTGAAAATGGCGTAAAAAATACGCAGCGGCGGGCTAACGAACATGGTTGCGCCAAACGACTTCTGGATGGCGAGGATTTTGGGAGCCTGTTCTCCCAGCACGATGTGCAAAGCCGTGATCAGTGTGAAGGCAATCGCGAATGAGATAGACTTGATAACCGCAATGGATTCGATCCCGACCAGCCCAAAAAACGGCTGAAGGATACGGGCCAGAAACGGTTCGCCTAACCAGCCCAGACCCAGGCTCGCCAGCGTAATCCCGAGCTGGCATGCGGAAAGGTAGGCGTTCAGATTTTCCAACACATGCCGGCTGCTAAGGGCGCGCTTATTCCCTTCTGCCGCCAAAGTGTCCAATTGACTGCGGCGAACCTTGACCAGCGCAAACTCCGCGGCCACGAAGAACCCATTCAGGGCCACCAGCGCCGCGATGGCGGTCAGCTTAGCCAGCAGGATCCCGGGCGGATCCCAATCCTGCGTGACCGCTTCTGCGATCGGTAAAGTGAACACCGAGGATAAAAGAAGGTTCATGGACCGGATGCCACTCCCTCAGCATCCGAATCGCCTCCCGAGACCCTACCAGCTGGATTTGGTTACGCCAGGAATCAGTCCCTGGGATGCGAGCTCACGAAATGTGAGCCGTGAAATCTTGAAACGACGGATAAAGGCACGGCGCCGACCGGTGACCTCGCAGCGGTTCACCACCCGGGTAGGACTCGCATCCCGAGGGAGTTGAGTGAGACCCGCGTAATCTTTCTTAGCCTTGAGCTCCGCCCGCAGCGCGGCGTACTTCTTCACCGTATCACGCTTACGGTTGTTGCGATTAATCCAGGCGGTTTTTGCCATAAAGGCGCACAATATAGGGGCGAAACCGACGTTTGCAAGCGGCCGCCCAGGGTGATCCGAAAGACGGTGGCCGCGCCGTCGCTCGAGAGCAACTGGGACCCTGCCGCCCCTGCCCGGGCGGAATCCCCAAATCTCAATCACCAAGCTCCAGGGAAACTCCAATAATCAGGCTTCAATCAGTAAGCCGCCGCCGACGGCTGCGTCTCACGCTGTTGGGGGCTGGGGGTTTTGTGAGCCTGCTTGGAGTTTGGTGATTGGGATTTGGAGTTTCCGCCATGGCCGGTAATCGCCGGCCATGGCCGTGGTTTCACAATTGCTCTTCACCGGAGGCCAGGTCCGAAGTATTTTCCCACGCCGACGCCCCTCATTATATAATAGGCAACCATGAGTCCCGAATCGCTACGCGCAGTTCCGCTGTTCGAGTCGCTTGATGACGACGCGGCGGACACGCTCTGTTCGTTGCTGACCATGGAGGATTACGAGGGCGGATCGATCCTTTTCCGGGCAGGCGACGCCGGCGATTCGATGTATTTGATCGAGGACGGCAAGGTTCAGATCAGCATGCGTTCAGCCGATGGCGAGGAGTTAATCCTGGCCGTGCTCGGCCCTGGAGATTTCTTCGGCGAAATGGCGTTGATCGACGGTAAACCGCGGTCGGCCAACGCATCTGTGGTGGAGTCGGCGCGATTGGCCGTTTTATCGCGCCAGCATTTTTTGGCGTTCGTAAACAGTAGCCCTAACGTTCCGGTTGAGATGTTAACCGCTCTGAGCCGCCGTTTGCGGCGGACGGATGAGCTGTTGCGACATCTCGCTACTCGTAACGCCAACGAAGAAGAGGAGGCGCACCTCACTTTTGCCGATCGCGCGGCGGACATGATTGCCGAGTTCGGCGGCAGCTGGAAGTTCATCATTGCTTCGCTTGCCTTTTTTCTTTTGTGGGTCGCGGCCAATAGCGTGCTCCTGCTTAGCAAACCGTTCGATCCCTACCCATTCATCCTGCTCAATCTGGCGTTGAACATGATCACCGCATTGCAAGCGCCGATCATCATGATGTCGCAGAACCGGGAGAGCCACAAAGACCGGTTACGCGCCGACCTTGATTATCGGGTCAACTTGAAAAACGAACTCGCGCTTAACGAGATCCTTCGCCGTTTACAGGTGCTGGAGCACGATGCGTCGAAACCCAGGCTGGTAAAGCAATCGCCACGCGAATTCGCATCGCACAATTAAGCTGTAGCGACCACAGCTTTCGGCTTTTCAGCTGTCAGCGTTTCAGCTCTTCAACGTTAGTCGCCGGC
>DATFCK010000111.1:0-4259 GCA_035253185.1 Chthoniobacterales bacterium
TCCGAATAGGTGTTGTCGAGACTCAGCATGGGGGTGAGATGCTGAATCTGCGCAAAAGCCTGAAGTGGTTTCCCACCCACGCGTTGGGTGGGGGAATCCGGTGAAGCGAGCGCGGGAAACAGGATTTCGAGTTCGCTCAACTCGCGGTATAACCGGTCGTATTCTCGATCGGAAATAACCGGCGCTGCCTTTTCGTAGTAGAGGCGGTCGTGCTTGGTGATTTCCTTGCGCAATTCCGCGACCCGTTGTGCGGCTTCCTTCGATTGGTCAGTCATACCTGTTACCCAACTGGTAAAATATGGTGCTCCAAAGTCTCGGCAATCGCGGTCGCATCCTATAGCCAGTATAACTCCTATGGAACCTATGGTTAAAGCCCCGGTGCCGGCGCCGCAGCAAGCCACTTCTTTCCAACTGGCGTAAAAACAGCTAAACATACCCAATTGTGAATCCAGCCGAACGAATTCTCGGCGTGGAAGGCGGCGGCACGAAAACCGCATGGGTGCTGGTAGAACGCGAGGGCACCGAGCTTCGCATTCTGGAACAGGGGAAACTTCCGCCTTCCAATTTCCGACTCGCTACTCCCGAGCGGCTACGATCGATTTTTCAACAGCTTCCACAGCAGATCGATCGCGCCGGTATTTTTTTGGCCGGCTGCGTGACGGATGAGGATCGTCATAAACTTCTGCGAATCGCATCGGAAGTCTGGCCGTCGGCAAAAATTCTTACCGGCAGCGATCGCGATTCGGGAATGGCGGCGGCGCTGGGTCATGGCGAAGGCATTGTCGTTAACGCCGGCAGTGGTTCATCCGTTACCGGCCGCCGCGGGGATAAAATCGAAAAGGCCGGTGGTTGGGGCCATATCCTGGGCGACGTCGGCGGTGGGTATTCGCTTTCGATTCGAGCGCTGCGTTTGATTCTGCGCGAGTACGATCTTCATCGCGGCGAAGTTCAACTGTCTGCTCAAATGCTGCGCGCTCTGTCGTTGAATAATCTCGATGAATTAGTCCGGTGGGTTCAGGTGGCCGAAAAGGTGGACATCGCCATGCTGGCGCCGGTGGTGTTTGAGGCCGCAATGGCGGGCGATGAACGGGTTTGCGAAATACTGGAGGACGGTGCGCGGGTGCTGTGCGAGTACACCGAAGCGGTTGCGTCACGTCTCCATTTGCTCGCGCCGAAAGTAATGTTGTTAGGCGGCCTGTTTCACCGCGATTCGATTTACGCCCACACCTTTCGGCGACGATTGAAAAAAAATCTGCCCGATGCGCGAGTGGCGGCGGTGGAACAACCACCGGAATTCGGCGCAGCGTGGCTCGCCGCCGAGATGACGGAGCAACCACAATTCCGCCCGAAAGGTGAGGCCGGCGAAATCGAGGCTCTGGCCGCCGCTCTTACCGAACAGGTAAACCCGCGGTCTGAACAGTTAGAAAAGATGAATGCCCGCCAGTTGGTGGACTTATTCATTAACGAAGAAGCGTTTGTGCAGGAAGCGTTGCGCGGAGCCGCGGACGGCCTCGCGCAGGCGATTGAATTACTGACCGCAGCGTTCAGGAACGGCGGCCGGCTATTTTATGTGGGGGCGGGGAGCAGCGGCCGGTTAGGCGTGCTGGATGCGAGCGAGATCCCGCCGACATTTGGCGCATCGCCCGATTTGGTCCAGGGAATCATCGCGGGCGGTGTTACCGCCCTCCATCGCAGCGTGGAAGGCGCGGAAGATGAAACCGCTGCCGGCGCTCTGGCGCTTGAACAGCGCCGGGTCACAAGCGGTGACGTTGTGATCGGCATCAGCGCCAGCGGACGAACTCCGTTCGTGCAGGGAGCGCTAACTCATGCCAGGTCGTTGGGCGCCAAAACGGTATCGATCTCATCGAATCCCGGCGGCGCGCAATCGCAGTTAGCCGATGTCTCAATCGAGCTGGCAGTGGGGCCGGAGATTCTAACCGGGTCGACCAGACTGAAGGCAGGCACGGCGACCAAAGTAGCGCTGAACATCATCAGCACCGGCGCGATGGTGGCGTTGGGAAAAGTGCGCGGGAATCTGATGATCGATTTGCACGCTTCCAACACCAAGTTGCGCGATCGCGCGGTGCGAGTGGTGGCGCAGCTGGCGGGGTGCGATTACGGCAAGGCGTGGGAACGGCTGGAGAACAGTGGCTGGAACTTACGCGGTGTAATTGGCGCGCTGCAGTAGCTCCTTTTTCGGCGCCGTTAGTAAAAACAACGACCACCGGTCTCCAACAAATTTATTGTAATCCGAATAAGCGCGGCTTAGCTGCCGTCAACGATCTGTAGTAGAAGAAGCTCAACCCGAAAGGAATATCACTATGCTTTGGACTATATTTGTTATTCTGCTCATACTGTGGCTGCTGGGATTGGTCAGTTCCTATACCCTGGGAGGGTTCATTCACCTCCTTCTGGTCATAGCTGTGGTCATCCTGATCATTAACCTCATCCAGGGTCGACGAACGCTGTAGTTTTATGAAACCAGCAGGCATCATCGGATTAATCCTGATCGTCATCGGAATTGTTGTTCTCGCCTGGGGAGGATTTGCGAAGTTCACGACTAAGGAAAATGTCGCGAAACTCGGACCTCTCGAAGTGAACAAGGAGAACGAACATCGGGTGCCGGTTGGCCCCATCGTAGGCGGCGTTTGCATCGTCGGCGGCGTATTGATGCTGGTGACGGGGCGCAAGGGCGCCTAACGATCCGCGAAACAGTTTCCCGGCGCGGGCGATCATGTGAAATGGTCGCCCGCGCTGTGTATTTTAGTGTTCTCCTTCTGGCAGATGCTTCGACCGTACTGCCGAACATTTCCCGATCCGGGGGGATCCAAAGCGGCGGAGCACGGCCGCCTTCTCCGGCAGCTGCCGGATGGCCAATACGATTCTGCTCGATGCGCGCTGTTCTGGAGTCCGGCGCGATGCAGCGCCGCTTCGAATCGAACTCCGCATCGATTCCCCTAACCGGTTACGCGGATCGATACTTCTTTCGGTAATCATCGTTTCAGACGATGATTACACATGAACATCCACCACTTGGAGTTGTTTTATTACGTGGCCAAACATCGCGGGATTAGCGCGGCTTCGCGACACATGCCCTACGGCATTCAGCAACCTGCAATCAGTGGGCAGATGACCCAATTGGAGTCGACCCTCGGCGTCCAGCTGTTTCATCGCCGGCCATTCAGTCTGACGCCCCCCGGCACGCGACTGTATTCCGAAATCGAACCTTTCTTTCGGCGCCTCCGGGATCTGCCAGCGCAGGTTCGCGGCCACAGCGAACAACGGTTGCGATTGGCCGCGCCGGTGCCGATCCTTCGCGATTATCTTCCCGAGATTCTGGCGCAATACAAACGACGGTATCCCGAATTCCGGCTGAATTTGCATAACGTTAACCAGGGCAGCGCGGAAGAGCTGTTACGCCAACATGAAATCGATCTCGCCATTACGGAGCTGGAAGGCCGCCCCGCGCCATCAATCAGGTGTTGCGAACTGGTTCGGCTGCCGCTGGTGCTGGTGGTCCCAAAACGATCGGCCCTGCGAACCTTGAACGACGCTTTTCGAAACGGGCAGCCCATCGAGCGTTTGATTTCTCTGCCATCGAATGAAGTAATCACCCGGCATTTTCAGAATGGCCTAACGAAGCGCCGGCTGACATGGCAACCGGCAATCCAGGTAAGTTCGATCGAGCTGGTTCACACTTACACCAAACTTGGATTTGGAGTGGGGATGTCGGTAGCGGTTCCGCGATCGAAGGGGGACCGCGCTTTGAGACAAATTCCGTTACCGGGCTTTCCGCAACTCACAATCGCAGCTCTTTGGACAGGCGATCTGGGTGAGATAGCCGCTTCTTTCTTGGAAGACGTAAAGAAGATTGCTGCCAGACTAACGAAATAGACTGCCTTTTCCTTCGTTTGGGCGATAAGCATCCAACGGGATGAGGTCAGTTCTATTTAACGGAATAAAGCTCAAGAGGGTTGTCATCCTGAGCCAAGCCGAAGGATCTCGCCTACTTGGGTTACCCATTCCGCATATGAGAGGTCCCTCGACTTCGCTCGGGATGACATAGCTATGCTGGGGAAGTTGCCACGGATGGACAGGCGAAATCGCCGCTCTCGATTAGGCAGAATACTCACGGCCGTGGAAAGAATCGCCGAATGACTCGGCGCGCGTCTTCGTCGGTCATGCCCCGCTGTTGCTTTGTCCGCCTAACTTTTTTGGTTGAGCGACTCTGGCCGTCATTGCTTTGATCGGAATCGGGG
>DATFCK010000112.1:0-5713 GCA_035253185.1 Chthoniobacterales bacterium
CACTCCGAATTTCGACCTAACGACCCCGGTCAGCATGGGGGCGAACGTGACCTCCGGTGAAAACATCAACCCCGATGGTTTGGTCGGCCAGATTAACCTCGCCATCGATCGCTCCGGTAGCGCTACCAATAACAGTATTTACCTGGCGGCGAGCCTGCAAAGAAGCGGCGTATTTAACGGCAGCGATGTGATGTTCGTGCGCAGCACCAACGGCGGCCAGACTTTTAGTGCGCCGGTGCGGATCAATGACGATCCCCTGAACCCAAACAAGTGGCACTGGTTCGCCGCGCTTGCCGTCGCCCCCAATGGACGCATCGACTGCGTTTGGCTCGATACTCGCAACGCCGTCAACAACGTCGATTCGCAATTATTTTACTCGTTCAGTCAGAACGGCGGGCAGACCTGGTCCCCTAACATTCCGGTAAGCGGAACTTTCGATCCCACGATTGGCTACCCCCACCAGAACAAGATCGGCGATTATATTACCGTCGTTTCGGACAATAACGGCGCGAATGTCGCCTACTCGGCCACATTTAACGGCGAGCAGGACGTTTATTATCTTCGCATCCCCATTGCCGGCATTCCGACCTATAACATCTCGGTAAGCGCTGCCCCCGCTGACGGAGGATCGATCACCGGCGGCGGAAGTTATCCCATCGGAGCTACCGTGAACCTGACCGCGACGCCTAACGTAAACCATCAGTTTGTGAACTGGAGCGAGAATGGCGCGGTGGTGTCGACCAGCCCGGTGTACAATTTCTCAGCCGGCGCCGATCGCGCGTTGTTGGCGAATTTTGTGTTCGCGCCTCAAACCGCCGCCCCTCCGGTATTTTCACCCGCCGGCGGAACCTTCCGGCGGAAGGTCAGGGTGAGAATGATGAGCGCAACCCCGGGAGCCAGAATCTTCTATACCTTGAACGGAAGCGATCCGACTACTGCGTCTCGGGTTTATCCGGCTAACCGGCCGGGCCGTCCCGCCGGTATTCAGATAGCCGGACGAGGGGTGAAGGTGGTCAAAGCGATCGCGGTCGCTCCCGGTTTCACTAACAGTTCCGTCTCCACAACCAGCTACCGCATTCGTTAGTCGCCGGTGGCACTGCGGGTGTTGCGCGGTGAGCATGTTTCCAAAGCGGCCGGCGGATCGCCGGTGAAGAGGCGGTTCCGGCTAATGACGCCCGCGTCATCTCGGCCGAATAAACACCCAGCAGTCCCGGTCGATTTTTATTTCTTCGCCGAATTTGTGTTCAATCTCGGCGGCTAACGACCGAGAAAAAACCGGTCCCAGTCCCCAATTGTTAGGATTTGATCCCGGTCTCTCGATCGGCTTCTGCAAAAATAAAATCAGTGCGCAGGTCTGGTCTAACGATCGTCTCACCGCGGGCTCGTCGTATTTTCGCACGAAGCCGGCCATGAGCCAGGCATGCCGGGTCAGGGTGGAATAACCGACATAATGCGCCAGACCTCCGGCGGTCGGAGAACCCATGATCGCTATGTCGTGCCGTGGGCCCGGGCCGCATCTCTCATCCAACGTCCGCTCCAAGGCGGAAAGGCGTGTCTCCCAGATCGGGTTCAACCACAGGGTTTCGCCGTTGAGAAACGTTTTCGGGCTGCGATCAGCCGGGGGAGTAGAAACGACGCCGCGCACGGTTACCAGCAGGCAGGGCAGCCACCCGCAAAGCGCAATCAAACGCCAGCGTGGCTGCAGTAACGCCAGCGCTCCGGCCGACGCGACCATCAATAGCCAGGCGTAGCTGAGAATCAGCCAGACATGCGCGAAGTAGCCGGTCAGGCCAAGACACCAAAACAGGAACAAGAAAACAAACGGTGGAAAAGTTTTTATTGTTAGGTTGTCAGTTGCTTTTGTCGTCCTGATTAACCGGAAAATTCCGACGAGCACCGCAATGGTTCCGGCGATTAACGGAAGTTCTGCTCCGACGAAATATCCCAGGTTATGCCATTGTAGAAACCGGTCGCTGCCAACATAACCGGCATAACTTTCCAGCATGTAAGAGGGCCAAAGGAAGTCGCGCGCGATGGCGGCGGGCAGAGTGATAAAGGCATAGCCTGCCAGGGCAAACTGGCCGATCAAAAAGCCGGCCAGGATCAGCGCGTTGTTCAAAACAAATTTGCGCCAGCCTGGTCGCGGCGAATTCATAATGGAATCGATGGCATCGGTTACAAACAGCGCCGCCCCCGCTACAAAACAGCTACCGAATTTGATCCAGGTTAGGCAACCAAGCAGGAGACCAAGCTGCAGGCTGATCAAACGCGTTCGTCCGGGTACCGGTCGCCAGCTCAATGCGATCGCCAGAAGGATGACACGCTCGAAGCCGCCGTAGGATGGCAAGACGGCGCCGAATCCACCCGCCGGTGACGGCATCCAGGGTAGAACCGCGACAATTGTTAGGCACACTGCCCACCAGGGAGACAGGACGCGGCGGATCAAAAAAAACGCCTGGGCAAGACAAACGGACGCCAGCAGCGCTTGGCCGATCATAAAAGCCCTGGCGGTGTTTCCGAAAAGGCGGACCCAAAGCAGGTTCAGGAATGCGCTGGCCGGGCCGTACGGCGAAAATACCTCGGAATAGAAACGCTTGCCCGCCAGCAGTTGATCGTTCAGATGAAGTTGATAGGCGGAATCGCGCGCGATGAAATCGTCGGCCGTGAAAACGCGCGCCGGTTGTAACCACAACCGCGCAAACGACCACGCTACCGCAACACAAACCAAGGTGACAACGGCGATCCAGTTGACGGACGGCCGGGATGTTTGCGTAACCGTTGTCATTCTAAAACTTCACCATGTTCCTACTATCGGTCACAGCCGCGATAGCGTAGGGCGTCGTCGTTAGGCGCAAGGGAAAGTTTTTTTTGCGTTTTTTATCTTGTCCTCGTGAGATGTCTAACTAACGTCTCGCCAGGCCCGCCCGGCTGGTGCGGATTCGCATAACAATAAGACCAATCAATCATTCATGAATAACGTTAACAAGTTGAATCGATTAGGAATCACTCTTGCCGCATTTTTATTTGCCAGCTGCGGAACAACCTCCAGTTTGCAAGGCCCGCAGGGGACGATGGCGTCCGCCCGCCGTTTCGCCAAAGTCACGGTCCAGGACTTCAAAGTCTCTGTTTCCGAGCACGCTGATGAAGCCGTCTCCTCCAGAGTAACATTCCCGGACCTGATTGCGGCTGAGATCAAGAAAACCGGCCGATTCGCAACTGTCCTCCGTAATGCCAGACCCGATGCAGAAACACTTGTGGTTGATGGTGTCGTCACCCGGTACGAAGAGGGCAGCGTTTCCAAGAGGATTTTCCTGGGAATGGGATTTGGGATGGCCCTGGTCGAAGCCGACGTCACGTTCCGCGATGGCAAAGGAGCGAATCTCGGCAGAATTCGGGTAGACAAGAACAGTTGGCCACTCGGCGGCGCGATTGCCGCGGGTCAAAATCCTCACACTCTGATGAATGGCGCAGCCGACAAGATCGCCGAAGAAGCAGCCAAACTGGCGAAATAAATTGAAGCGCACTTGAGAAGGCCGCCGAATTGACCACTGCGATGCGCGACTTACCGTAACTACACTATGGCTTACGAACTTCCGAAACTACCGTACCCTTATAATGCTTTGGAGCCGCACATCGACGCGCGCACGATGGAAATCCATCACACCAAACATCATCAGACTTACATCACCAACGTGAACAACGCGATCAAAGGCAAACCTGATCTCGAAAAAAAATCGGTGGAAGATTTGATCAGCGATCTGAACGCCGTGCCGGAAGACATCCGCACCGTCGTCCGCAACAACGGCGGCGGTCACGCTAACCACTCGTTCTTCTGGAAAATAATGGGACCGAACGCGGGCGGCGAACCGAGCGGCAAACTGGCCGACGACATCAAATCGACGTTTGGCAGCTTCAGCGGATTCCAGGAAAAGTTTGCTGCAGCCGGCGCCGGCCGTTTCGGCAGCGGTTGGGCCTGGCTGATCAAGAATAAAGGCGGAAAGCTCGAAGTAATGTCGACTCCGAACCAGGACAGCCCGTTAATGGACGGCAACAAACCTGTCCTGGGCGTGGACGTGTGGGAACATGCCTACTATTTGAATTATCAGAACCGGCGTCCGGATTACATCAAGGCCTGGTGGAACGTGGTGAACTGGGCCGAGGTGTCGAAAAATTACGGCGGGTAACTGCCGGAGGGCCGAGCTTGTCTCGTCCCATTAATTCCCAGGCCCCGTAGTGTTGATAGTGGGACGAGACGAGCTCGTCCCTCCGAATTCGATTGGGCGCGGCGTGTGCTGTTGGCACTTGCGCGCGTGCACCTTCCCCGCACAATACCATCCATCGAATCAACGAATCGTAAGCTAATTCTCGTTAGTCTGGCGGTCGTCCTGTTCGTCGGCGTTTTTCTTCGCCTGCCGCCGTCCATGTTTTCAGGAACCGGCGTGCTTCGCTCACTGGCAGCATTTCATCCCAACCCAAAGTGGCACAACATGCAGCTCGTCGGCGTCGATGAGGATCTGTATCGCGGGTACGTCAATGAAGTCGGCACGAAGGGTATCCTCCATTACCCCGATGTCGTTCTCGGCTGGATCGAAAAACAGGTGAATTTACCCGGCTCGGTTCTCCCGCCGGTCCGGTTCCTGTATATTTTTACCGCGCATATCTGGCGCAGTATTTTTGGGGGCGATGCGCTCGAATGCCTGAAAAATGTCGCGTCATTCTTCAGCATTTTGACCCTTGGGCTGGCTGCGATTTTCGCCTGGCGAGTTCGTCCCGCGCCCGAATCGGTCGCCGTCACCGCGCTGGTCGCATTTGCTCCGACCCAGCTTCACATGTCCCAACACGCGTTGGTGGACGGCTTCTTCACGTTCTGGGCGCTACTGGTTGTCTGGACGTTATGGGAGAACCTTCAACACCCAGGAAAATTGGGTTGGCTGGCCGGTTATGTGGCCGCGCTGGCGCTGCTTGTTCTAACCAAGGAAAATTCGTTCTTTGTTTGGATCGCAATTCTGGTCGTGCTGATTGCCAATCGATGGCTGCGGTACGGGACGGTTACGCGCGAACTCCTGATCGCAACCGCGGTCGGACCGCTGCTCGGCGCGGTCGTTTTGGTTTTTCTGGCCGGTGGAATAGACGTTCTATTCGGAACCTACCGATTGTTAATCGCGAAGAATTACCAATTGCCCTACGCGATCAAAACGGGGGACGGCCCGTGGCAGCGCTATTTGGTGGATCTGATGCTCGTTAGTCCAATCGTGGTATTGCTCGCGGTTGGCACACTGTTTCGGGTCAAGCTCGAAAAACGTCTGGAATTGTTCCTGATCACTTTCGTGGCCGGCAGTTATCTGGTGATGTGCAATTTGAAGTACGGGATGAATCTGCGTTACGCCAACATGTGGGATGTGCCGCTGCGATTTCTGGCCGTGAGCACGCTCGTTAGTCTGGCCGGCAATTTCGGGAAGTGGAGCAGACTGACCTTCATTGCCACAATCGTAGTAATCTGCGCGCTGGAATTGCGGCAATATGTCATTTTGTTCGTGGATTTCCCGCTTTACGAACTGGTCAGTGAAGGCTTGTTGCGGGCGTTGCATATCTTGAAGTAAGGCGTTTCTTTTCGCTTGTCACAAGGGAACTAAGTGTCCGCGCTTCGTTCGGCGATACCCAAAAGCATCGCGCTGTCATCCCGAGCGAAGTTGAGGGATCTCTCAAATGCGGA
>DATFCK010000113.1:0-3863 GCA_035253185.1 Chthoniobacterales bacterium
TCGCCCGGTTTGATCATGCCCGGTCGATCATCGGGTCCAGGAAGACCGTCGAGGATTTTTTTCAATCGTCTGCGCGCTGCGTTTGCTTCCCGATTCCATGAGCCGGTCATGTCCTTGTAACCGCGCCCATCGCGACGATCATCGCAATCGAGAAACGTTTCTTTGCCCTTTTTGTCAATCTGGAGGAGCCAGCGATTGTCCCTAACGAGCCGGCCCGGTCCGAGGTAACTGAAAATCCACTCGCGGTGCTTGCTGGTTTCGCCGCGCAAGAGCGGGACCAGGCTCTTGCCATCGAACGTTTGATCTTTCGGCAGCGCGGCCTGGGCAAATTCGCCAATGGTAGGAACGATGTCTGAAATGTCGGTTAACGATGGCGATACCACGCCGCTCTTGACCGTGCCGGGGCAGCGGATAATCAACGGCACATGTGCGCCGGTTTCCGAAAGTTGGCCCTTGCCATCGCCGGCGGTGTTGTCACCAAGAAAAATCACGACTGTTCGCTGGGTCAGCTTCAGGTCGTCGAGCGTCGCCATCATCTTTCCGACCAAGGAATCCAAGTATTCCAGATTCGATTTGAAGGAGCCGGGGATTCGTTTGCCCGGATCAGCCGGATCCGGGGTCTCGACATGCGGCCGGTGAGCCAATACCGATGGGTAATATGCACAAAACGGTTTGTCTTTGTTACGCTGGATGAAATCGATGGTGAACTGATTGAACATGTCCGGTCCGTAATCGTTAGGCCCAGTTGCCACGAATTGTCCGTTCTCGACGATGCACGGCTGCCAGTAGCGCGAGGTTTTGTCCGGGTTCTTGGCCTGGGACAGGTCGGTGTAGTTCGCTCCGGGCGGAAGATTATGCCGGTAGGCCCACATCCGGTACTCATCGAACCCGCATTCCCGGATCAGATCCGGCAATTCGCCCGGCAACTGCCATTTCCCGGACAGCGACGTAGCATAACCGCGCGCCTTCAGCAGTTTCGCGAACGTGAATTTCTTACCGATATCGAACTCGGGCGAATCGGGCCGCGGCGAGTAAGGTCGCCCGATCAGACTAAACCAGCCGGTGCGAAATCCGTACTGCCCGGTCAATAACATTACCCGCGACGGAGTACAATTCGGAGTGGCGTAACATAGTTCGAATCGCGTTCCTTCGACGGCCAATCGATCGATGTTGGGCGTTTTGTTGTCGATGTTGCCGTAACATTCCAGATCGCCGGCGCCCAGATCATCGACCAGGATAATTAAAAAATTCAGCGGCCCGCTGCTGGCGGGAGGCGGCGATTGCCCGAAGACACCGGTGGCGAGTATCAAACAGACAGCGAGGCAGCGGAAAAAGCTCACAAAGCGAAACTACTAAACGGAGCGACCCTCCTTGTCATCTATGCACGTCCGGTTAATTTCCTGGCCGCGATTACATTTACGCCGCTTGACCAGAGCGCGCGACTCGACCTGGTGCGGTGAAACGGTTAACGATTTAAATGGGAACTACAGCTAAGAGCAACGGGAACGGGACTGGACAAGCCACTTCGAAACGACGGGGAGCATCGTCCGCGCCTCCAATTGAGGTGCGTGAGTCGGGTATCCACGGGAAAGGAGCTTTCGCCGCGCAGCGAATTCGTAAAGGCCGCCGGATCATTGAATATGTGGGCGAACGAATGCCCTGGAACGCGGCCTTGGAGGACCCGGATGATCCGCATACATTTCTGTTTGGGCTGGACGATTCCGATCTGGTCATTAATGCCGGCATCGGAGGAAATGACGCGCGCTGGATCAATCATTCCTGTGATCCCAACTGCGAAGCGGTTGAGGAGGAGGGACGTGTATTCATTTACGCACTGCGCGATATTCAGCCCGGGGAAGAACTGTTCTACGATTACGCATTGCAAATCGACGAGCCGCACACGCCTGAGAACGTGAAACAGTTTCAGTGTTTTTGCGGCTCAACCAGATGCCGGGGAACATTGCTGTCCGACGAAGAGGACGAAGAGTAGGTTGCCTCGCCGCTTTAGCCGGAGGAATCCGCTAAAAACGCCAAACGACGCGAAAAAGAAAGGCCAGCTCTTTGCTTTAGCGTCTTTTCGTGTGTTTAGCGCGTCCGCCTTCTGGCTGGATTCGGCTGTTCCGGGGCGTGATCCAACCGATTTACGCAAATGTCCGATCTCGGCCGGTTTTGTTCTCGCTTTATCGTTTGCATCGGCCTTGTTCCAAAGCACTTTCCTCCTTTCGCTCTGACATTTTTATGAGATCAGCCCTTCGTTTTCTTGTCCTGTTTCTTCTAGCTCATGTTTCCGCGCTGGTTTGTAACGGCGCCGACAACCTGCCGGACACAACTCGCCTGCTCCGTTTCCCAACCACAAATGATCAACAGATTGTGTTCTGTTATGCCGGGGAACTGTACAGCGTGGATAAAGCTGGCGGCGTCGCGCGGCGTCTTACATCCGGGCCAGGTTATACCTCGTTCCCGCGGTTTTCGCCCGACGGCCGGCAGCTGGCCTTCACCTCGCATTACGATGGCAACACCGAAGTTTATGTGATGCCGGCGGAAGGGGGCGTTCCCAAACGCCTGACTACTTCGGCCACTTTGGGCCGGGACGACATCTCGGACCGCATGGGCCCGAACAACATCGTTATGGCGTGGCAGAACACCAAACCATTGATCGCGTTCCGGTCGCGCATGAAGTCGTTTAACGATTTCAACGGACAACTATTTACGGTCGGGCTTGATGCCGAATTGCCCCAACAAATGCCGGTGCCGCGAACCGGCTTTGTGTCGTTTTCGCCGGACGATTCGAAGATGGCATTCAACCGCATCTTTCGCGAGTTTCGCACCTGGAAACGTTATCGCGGAGGCATGGTTGACGATGTTTGGATTTACGATTTCAAGTCCGGCACAACCGAAAATCTTACCAACAATGCGGCCCAGGATATCTGTCCGATGTGGGGGCCTAACAACGTTATCTACTTTGTGTCGGATCGCGACGGCCGGATGAATCTGTATTCCGTCGATCTGGCATCGAAAGAGACGAAGCAGCTGACCACTTTCAAGGATTTCGACATCAAGTTTCCTTCAATCGGGAAAGGTTCGATCGTGTTCGAGCAGGCCGGCTACATATGGCGGTTTGATCTTGCCAGCGGGAATGCGGCTCCGGTGCCGATCAAGATCGCGGAAGATTTCGCGTCTGGCCGTTCAGCCTTCCTGGACGGATCTAAAAATATCGAGTCGGTCAATCTTGCTCCGGACGCCCAGCGCGCAATTGTGGTGGCGCGCGGAGACCTGTTTTCAGTCCCGGCCCGGGATGGGACACCGCGCAACCTAACGAAAACATCCAACGCGCACGAGCGAGATGCCGTTTGGTCGCCTGACGGCAAGTGGATTGCCTACAATTCCGACGTTAGCGGCGAAAACGAACTGTACATCCGCTCACAGGATGGAAAAGGTCAACCCCAACAGCTGACCTCGGGCGCTGACACCTATTACTATGCAGTGCTGTGGTCACCCGACAGTAAGAAGCTCCTTTGGGCCGACCGAATGCAGCGGTTGCGATTTGTCGATGTCACCACCAAAGCTGTTACCGAAGTCGACCACGACAAATGGGGCGAGATCCAGGGTTACGATTGGTCGCCCGACAGTCAATGGATCGCCTGGACGCGGCCGGAAGAAAACGGCCTTCCCAAAGTTTTTCTCTACTCGACCGCGACCAAGCAGCAGACCGCCGTGACCGACAACTGGTACGGCTCGGGCGAGGCGACATTCAGTGATGATGGCAAATACCTGATGTTGGTTTCAGCGCGCGATTACCGGGCGTTATTCGGCGAACAGGAATTTCAGAACATCTATCGCGACATGCAGCGAATCTATATGAT
>DATFCK010000114.1:0-8456 GCA_035253185.1 Chthoniobacterales bacterium
CATTCGCGCGACGGAATCGTTTATGTTCATTGCAAGATTGGTTATTCGCGGAGTGCCGCAGCGATTGGCGCGTGGCTGTTGGCCAGCGGAAAGGCGCGGAGCATTGAGGAGGTTTTCCTGATAATTTATCGCGCACGACCATCTATTATCATCCGGGGGGAAGTGGTTAACGCATTTCGCAAATTTGTCTCCACGCTGCGACGCAACGAAGGCGAAGCTTTTGTTCTGGCTTCGGCGGCGCGAGCACCGGCATAATTCCGCGGTGAACGAGATGCCTATGAACTATAACGAACTCATTCAGCTGTTCTTCGAGCGTTCCAATGCCATGCAACAATACTGGAATCTCTACGTGGTTATCGTCGGAGGCATCCTGGCGTTTTCGTCGTTGCGCAAACAGCCGGCGGCGGTAACAACCGCATTGGTCTGCTTATTGTTTGCGCTGTTCGCGTATAACAATCTCGACGCGATGTATGACACCACCCTTCAGCGATTCGCCACTCTTCAGGCCATCAAAAGCTTCAATCCCGGCGAAGCGGCCGACCAGATTCGCACTGTGCTCGAACCGA
Organism: Chthoniobacterales bacterium; assembly: GCA_035253185.1. Classification (GTDB taxonomy): domain Bacteria; phylum Verrucomicrobiota; class Verrucomicrobiia; order Chthoniobacterales; family UBA10450; genus DATFCK01. The sequence goes on from DATFCK010000114.1 coordinate 567, forward strand.
CCCTGAATCCAGCCAGCTACAACCGGGTGCGAATAGTTCATGTTACCAGCGACGTTCTGACGATTGCCGCGTTGTGCGCGATGGAATTGCGGCGTCGACGCCTGCAGGGGACTGCCACAAGCTGACGCGCCGGTGGAAGCGACGTCTCGTCGCTTGGAAGAGGAATTTTTACAGAAGATCGCGAAGGTCACAAAGAAAACTGAAGTCGAGCTCATCTTCGTTCTCTTCGCTCGCTTCTGTGTAATTCTTTTTCTTCAAGAGCCTGAGGGAGGATGGGGCATAGTAGAAGCGGGGCCTCGCTTTCTAAAGGAACGCGACGCGACGTGGCGTCTCCCCCGCCGTCGGCCTAACGATTGCGGCTTTGTATGCTACCGAAGTGCGGCGACATTGGTTTGCGACATCGATCCGGCGCGGGTTAATACGGCTTGGAATTTGTTTGCTGATCAGATCGCTGGATCAGAGTGCATCGGCCTCGAAAAGGCCTTGTGTGGAGCGCGGAACTACTTAGCTTGGTGCACACCCACTTAATCCCACTGCAGCGGGTGAGACGTGCAGCTCTGACGACTGCCGGTCAGCCGCGGGCCCACTGGCAAACCCACTGCGCAACCGGAGATCTCACCGTCATGATCACCCTTGCTCGCGTATTCTCGTGTAACTCAAAATTGGTATGGGGCGCGCTGGCGTTCGTAGCCGTCGCCTCGGCGCTTCAGGCTGATGAAACGTGTTCGTCCCCTTATCTGGCCCGGATCGAAGGACAGGAAGACTTCGTCTATGTCTGGACGTTAGGCCAGGAAGGCCTTGGCGATGGTTCCGACAAGCTGGTAACCATCGATGCAAAACCGGGTTCGCCTAACTACGGCAAAGTAATTGACAGCCAGTCGGTAGGCGGACGCAATGAAGCCCATCACGGTGGTTTTCAGGATGATCGGCGTCAACTCTGGCTGGCCGGACTCGATACCAGTAAAATTTTCATTTTCGATGTCCACACCGATCCGGCGAAACCGAAGCTCACGAAAACGATCACTGATTTCGCGGAAAAGACAGGAGGCGCGATCGGTCCGCATGGTGCCTACGCATTGCCCGGGCGCGTTTTGATTCCGTGTCTGTCGAACTCAAAGGACCAGGGCGGAAAGACCGCATTGGTCGAATACAATAACGACGGCAGTTACATCGCGACCCATTGGTTGCCGACAAAAGAGGATCCGCGCGGGGCGACGAACGGCGAGATGGCTGACGGTTACGGATACGATGCGCGTGTTTTGCCGCGAAAGAACGCGCTGCTGACATCCTCCTTCACCGGCCGGAATAATTACATGACCGAATTGCCGAAGGTTCTGGCGAATCCGGAGGCCGCCAAGCAGGTCGGAAATACAATGGTGATGTGGGATTTTCATGCCCGTCAGCCAAGGAAGGTGTTCTCGGTTCCGGGAGCGCCGCTGGAGATTCGATGGGCCTGGGGTCCGGATCACAACTACGCGTTCACCGCCGCGGCCCTGACTTCAAAGCTCTGGCTCGTTTACGCCGATGATAAGGGAGAATGGCAGGCCAAAGAAGTCGCTCCGATCGGCAGCTCCAAGGATGGCGTTTTGCCCGTCGACATCAGCCTGAGCGCTGACGACAAGCGTTTGTTTGTCGATTCATTCATGGACGGCATGTGTCGGGTGTTTGATGTCTCCGATCCGCACAAACCGAAGGTGATCCATGAGAAAAAGATCGGCCGGCAACTGAACATGGTATCGCAGAGTTGGGATGGAAAGCGGCTCTACTTCAGCACGTCGTTGCTGGCGAAATGGGACAAGACCGGCGCCGACAACGAGCAATTCGTCAAGGCCTACAATTGGGACGGAAAAGAGTTGAAGCCGACGTTCTCGATCGATTTCACGGCCGAGAAACTGGGCCGGCCCCACCACATGTTGTTCGGGGCGCGCGTTATCGGCAAACCTCCTACGGTTGCCGCCAACGAATAGGTCGGGCGTGAGTTTCAGGACAAAACGAACCCTGGCGGTTGCGGTTCCGGTAATCTTGTTAGGCGCGGTAACGCTGACGGCTGGTCCGCTTGAGCGTGACGCGGAACATGATTACGACCCGCCGGTGGCCGGCAGTTATTCGTTGCCAGTGGTGAAATCCTCGGCTGGCGGCGGTTCGCTGGTGGATTCCACTGGCAAATCGGTGGAATTACGCGATCTCATTCACGGCCGCGTAACCGTCTTGAGTTTCATTTACACGCGTTGCGCCTCGGGCAGAGCCTGCCCTTATGCGACCAATGTGTTAGGGCAGCTTCATCTGGCCAGCGCCGAAGACTCAAAGCTCGCCCGGAACATGCGACTCGTTAGTCTGAGTTTTGATCCGGAACACGATACTCCGCGACAGCTGGCCAATTATGGGGAAGCCGTGCGGGAGACTGATCAGGGATGCGAATGGCGTTTTGTAACCGCGAAATCGGCCGCGGATCTCAAAACAATTCTGGAGGGCTACGGCCAAGCGGTAGACAAACGCGCCGATCCGAACGACCCCGAGGGACCGCTTTATCATATCCTGCGCGTGTTCCTGATCGATCAACAGGGTCGAATTCGAAACATCTACAGTTCGGGCACGCTCGATCCAAGGCTGGTGTTAGCGGATGTGAAGACGCTGTTGCTGGAGAACGAGCGAAAGTAAGGAGGAATCGCGGATTACGCGGATATCACGGATCATTGTCTCGCACCGACCGGATCTCCGCCCCGTAGGTCTCGACCGGCATTTCCGTTAGCTTTTCCAGTGCCGGAGGCACGCCAGAAATTAGCCGGTGGTGGAGCGCAGCTGAACCACCGGATTCACACCAAAGAAAAAGATTCCGCCCCGGCAGGGGCGGGAGAAATTTCCAGAATCCCAACGCTGCCGCAACTACGTTAGGCCGACCGACGCAGAGAACTTCACTCGATGCGGAACACATCCCCCAAGTAGGAGAGGTCCCTCCACTTCGGTCGGGATGACAACCTGTTGGATGCTCAGTTCCGTGCGCGGCAACTAATAACCGAAAACAAATCGCGTTCGACCGGCGTGATTACTGGAAAATCACGACATGGCTTTAACCACCGGCTAATTTGCTGCCTCCGTCCGGGACTCGGTTGTCGAGCCTAACGGGGTTTACTTTCGCACCGCGTGAAATGTGACGTCCAGCTTCCGCTCGGCTGAATCGGAAGTTGTTTTTGCGACGCCGGTGATGTCATTGCTTTTGGAATCGTTGATCTTCACGTCGAATATTCCGCTTACGCTCGATTGTTCGCCCTTGTTGTGCACGTCGGTCCGATAAACTTCGCCCTCCTTGTCCATGAACACGACGATTCCGCTCCATTTTGTCTTGTCCCGCATTAGGTCGAATTCACTTGTCCACTTTTCAATGGGCAGTTTCTGATCGCTCACGATGAGGACGACCGGTTTGCGGTCGTCTTTTTGATCAGTGAATGCCGCGGCGTACTTTAGTTCGCTCGTGTTCCCGTCATAAGTTAGTGCACCTTTTGCGCTACCCGCCGGAATATTCACGCTGACGGGCGCGGCGAGGGAGCTCGACGGAGCCGCGGTTGGTGTTGCCGAAGTCGCCGCCACTTCCGTCTCGTCTTCCTTGGCGCTTTCTTCCATGAGCTTCTGCATATCCGGCATCTTCACGCCCATCTGCTTCGCGGCTTCCTGCGCCTGCTTGATTTGCTGTTCCGTTTCGTCCTGCGCGGCCAGGGTCGCGGTCACGCTTAGGATAACGAACACGCCGAGAATGCTTTTCATGGCGGGGAGATTACGGTGAAGATGTGCGCAAGCAAAGCGGCCCGCGAAACTATTTCGACCGGATCGGTACGAGTGAAGCATGACGTTTCAGCTCTTTATCAAAGGATTGGTTCTGGGGTTTGCCATAGCCGCACCGGTCGGACCGATCGGCGTGCTCTGTATTCGGCGTTCACTGGCGGATGGACAGCGCGCTGGTCTGGCGACTGGCCTCGGCGCTGCCACCGCCGATGCTATTTATGGATGTATCGCCGGGTTTGGGCTGGCCGCGGTTTCCCGATTCCTGCTGCAACAACGGTTCTGGCTGGGATTGTTAGGCGGATTATTTCTTTGCTACCTCGGGGTGCGGGCATTTTTCACAAAACCGGTTGAGAACCCCCGTGGCGCTCGTAAGAGCGGCTTGTTAGGAGCATATTTCTCCACTTTTTTCCTAACCATAACGAATCCGATGACAATTTTATCCTTCGTGGCAGTGTTTGCTGGTCTGGGGCTGGTGACATCGTCGAGTTACCGCGAGGCGGCGGCGCTGGTAGCCGGAGTATTCATCGGTTCAGCATCGTGGTGGGTGTTTCTCAGCACGGGCGCAGCACTTTTGCGAAAGCGTGTCGGACCGAAGTGGCTGCAATTCGTTAACCACGCATCGGGTTTAGTTATTTTTGCCCTGGGCGTCTATGCCCTGATCGGCCTGATCAAATCTTAAAACGGGAAATTGGGACCCAATGTCCTGATTTGTCGGAAAAATGCCATTTCGGACATCGCCGAAATGTTTAAAATGTACGACGATGACGACGCGTCGCATCGGCCTCATCGGCTACGAGGGTATTCAGGCGCTCGATATGATCGGACCGTCCGATGCGTTTACCATCCCCACCGTTAACGATCTCAACGGCAAACCGCAGCCACTGTACGAAATTGTCGTTCTCGGCCTAACCAAAAAACCGTTTCGGGCCGAATCCGGGGTTCTGGTCCAGCCGCACACCACCCTCAGCGGCGCGCCCGCTCTGGACACATTAGTCATTCCGGGCGGGAAGGGCACGCGCGATCCGGAAATCAATCGCACCGTCTCCCGGTGGATCACACGTCAGGCCGGACGCATTCGACGAATCGCATCGGTATGCACCGGAATATATCTGTTGGCGCCGACCGGTTTGCTCAACGGCCGGACGGTAACGACTCACTGGAAGTTCGCCCCGGATGTGGCTCGGCGGTTCCCGAAGTTAAACGTCGACCCCGATCCATTGTTCATTAAAGACGGAAAATTTTATACTGCCGGCGGCGTCACCGCCTCGGTCGATCTTTCGCTCGCATTAATTGAAGAGGATCACGGCCCGCGAATGGCACTGGCGGTGGCCCGCGAGCTGGTCGTGTATCTCAAACGCGCCGGCGGCCAAAAGCAATATTCCGAGCCGCTTGAGTTCCAGGTTACTTCTGCCGATCGATTTGCGGAACTCGCCACCTGGATGGTCGATCATCTGAGCGACGATCTGTCTCTGGAGGCATTGGCCAAACGAGCGTGCCTTTCACCGCGCCACTTTGCCCGCCGGTTCAAACAGGAATTTAACGGGACTCCGGCCACCTTTGTGGAGAATCTCCGCCTGGAGGAGGCGCGACGGCGATTGACTGAACGGACCCAGACCATCGATACCGTCGCCGCCTCGGTGGGATTCCGCAGCGACGATTCTTTTCGCCGCGCATTTCGTCGCCGCTTTGGGGTAAATCCCCGCGCTTACCGCAATGTATTTACGACTGGGGCGGCAAAGGGGCCCCGACATCGCGCGTCCTGATTTTAATCTCCGACGTCAGAGTGCGGTGAACCGGACATCGCTCCGCGGCCTGCATCAGAATGCGGCGCTGTTCCGGGGTGAAATTTCCTCGCAGTTCGATGTCGAGATCGATCTGATGGATCATGCCCTCTTTCGTTAGGCAGTCTTCACAATCCTTGGCATGGACCCGCGATTGCCACAGTGAAACCTTAATTCCTTCCAGCGGAATTTTACGTTTGCGCGCCTGCCAGCCGATCGTCATCGAAGTGCAGGTGCCGAGCGCAGCGAGCAGATAATCGTAGGGGCTTGGTCCTTTATCCGTGCCCAGATCAACATCCGCCGGTTCGTCCGCTACTAGCTGATGCTTTCCGGTAACAATCTGCTGGAAGAAATCGCGGGCTGTTCCGGTTACCACCACATCTGGAGGAGGCTTGGTGTTCATATCCTTGTCGGACCCAAAAAGGTTCGCCGGCGGCATGAATTAACGGCGGCTGAACAGCTTAGCAAAAAAAATCCGGCAAGGCTGCTTCATTGTTTCTTCCCGTCCATTGGGAGCCAATCCGGTTGTGCCCAGACCAGTGAAGTAACCTTGCCTTATAAAGAATTACGCGAGCCAGTCCGACAATGGGTGCTTTTTTCAACGAAAATCCGTGAGTCAAACATCCCGCCGCATCAGGACGGACTGAGCACCCTGATCTACAACTTTGAATCCGAATCGTTCGTACAGCCGCACCGCTGGGTTGTCTGGCGAAACCGGGATGGCGACGGCGCAACATTCCGGATTGGCCTTCACCAAGTAAGTCAGTAACGACGCCCCGATGCCCCGCCGACGATGCTCGGACCGCACCGCGAAGGCCAATTCCGGCACGGCTGTTGCAGCATCGGGTGGTGCTCCTTCGGGATAGCGAAACCAGACTGCCCCCAGGGGCTTGGTTTGGCCAGGATCGTGCGCCACGAATCCGCTATCTCCGGGCCGTCCCCAGCCGTGTACGTATCGAGCAAATTCCGGTTGATGCACCACGTCGGGAGAAGGTGATTTGCCTCCGGCGTTATAAATGCCTTGATACAGCATTTCCCACAGCAACGGCTCGTCCGTGGCAGTGAGTGGGCGGATCACATAATCCATGGTTCGAAACCTTTGAGCGAAACTTACACCGGCTCCGATTGATTTCCCACGCAAATTGATCAGGCACAACCGTCTGCACATCAATTACGTATCGGGAGTAATATAATTCGCATATCGTTGTAAGTATTCGGTTTGGGAAATTCAGTCGTGTTCAGATTGGCCGAACCGTTTTGGCGGTCTGCGCTTCCGCGATCGGCACTTCTTCTGCTTGGGTCTGCTTGAACGCTCCGCTCATGGCCCACAACAAATCCAATAAACTGCTCGTTTCGAGTCGGGCCCTCCTTCATGGCCTCAAGCTTCACGGCACGTGGTTGAATGCACCGCCTGAGACCGGGCAGATGCTTGACCTGAAACTCGATCGCTTGGAGGAGGCGGCGGCCAGTGTTGAAACCGCGCGGACCACAGCGACCATGGCCAAAAATCGGCTAACCATCGCGGATCGCGCCCTGAAAAGCTGGCTGACTAAAGCGCGTTTGGTGGTGATGCTGGCCCGCGGAGTTCGCGGGTCGGAATCTTGGGTTCACAGCGACTTTGCCAACGCCAAAACCAAAATTCCGAAAGCGATCGACGGTCGAATCTCTCTGGGGCGGGCATTGGTGACGTTCTTTGCGCGACATCCGGAATTGGGGGTGCCGTTCGCCGAAGTGACTGCTGCTCGCGGGCGCGCCATCTGTGAGCGGGCGGCTCAAAGCAGCGAGATGCTGGACCTGGCCAAAAAGGATTATCTGCTTATGAACCAACAACGCCAATTGGCGGAGAACGATCTGCGCAACGATGTGCGAAAACTGACCGAGTGGTTGCGAACGCATCTCGACGGTTCGGATAAGCGCTGGTCGGACTTTGGAATAGCTGGCTCGATGCGACGCGGCGGGAATCGATTGGGACGACGGCCTCTGCGCGCGATTCGATTCGCGCATCCGGCCGGTGACTCCCGTCACATCGCGGCTGCCTAACGATCGATTGTAGAGGCGCCACATCGCCGCATCGTAAGCCGCTTACGATGCATGACTGCTTAACCTGTGTCAGTCCGCGCTTTGCCGCCCCCCGGCCGTGGCTTATTCGGAGTGGCCCGTCTCCCGACGGAGAGTTGAACGCGGCTCCATATCGGGGTAGCAACAGCGGTGTGCGGGGATTCCTTCAGCGAGCAAAAGATGTCACCGTAGGATTCGGCGCTCGCGCGGCAATCAATTCGCGATTGCGGGGGATCGGGGAAGTGACCGACCTGACAATTGATACCAAAAACAA
>DATFCK010000115.1:0-3613 GCA_035253185.1 Chthoniobacterales bacterium
CGCTTTGGTTTGGAAATTCCTAACGTTAGGCGCGGATCTTACAAATCCGGCAACTAAACATTCCCCAAGTTGTTATCCCGAGCGTAGTCGAGGGACCTCACCTACTTGTGTGACGTGTTCTATCCGTCCGCTGCTGGAAGAGATCAACGCTCCACCCAAGTCGCGGTCCCCGGTCGGGGGTGACATCCTTGGGGGCGCCGGCCGCCATGATGGATTAAACAACACGCTCGATGGACGCTTGCGTTTTGAAGTGCGGCGCTGCTGCGCCACTTTGGATCGGAAATCCTTAACGTTAGGCCCGGATGTTACAATCCGGCAACTAAGCATTCCCCAAGTTGTCATCCCGAGCGTAGTCGAGGGACCTCTCATAAGCGGAAGACGTCACGCAAGTAATCGAGGGACCTCACCTACTTGCGTGACGTGTTTCGCATTTGAGGGATCGGCGCTCCTCCCGGTCGCGATCCCAGGCGGGATGACATAGCTATGCTGTGGGTCCGATCACCAGTGCATTGCGCGAAAATTGCGGTTGTGTCATTAGCAGCGCAGGGCAAGCGGATCAGTCGTTAGGCTAATATTTCGTCGCTGAGTGACGTAGTTCGGCGTCTCGCCGGCCGTAAAAAAGTGTCCCAAAAACGGAACGGCAGGTTCCCGGCCGCGGAACACATCGGGGTCGGTCGTTAGACAATCCTAATCGATATTCCGTTTATTGTGAGACACTTATGACTCACGCAAGACGGATGGCACGGCCATTGCATAAGAGGGTGCGCGTTAACCAAACATCCTCTTATGAAACACCAAGAATCTACTTATGCTCTGCTGGTTCGGTCGGAAGAAAAAAGCCGGGGCGTTCTCGAAACCGTAGCCTACTCTTCAATCCTTCTCAGCGTGGTGATTGCGATCTGGACGTTCGTGGAACATCCGGTGACCATTCCCGCGGCCGGAATCGAACCCGTTATCGCCAGCGAAATTGCTTTAGCCAATTCGCCCAGCTGAGTCGGCGTCCAACCACAAATGTGTCGAGTCAGGCGCGCAGACTATTTGGCGGCTGGAATGGCCGCCATCGGGCCTAACGGGCGATTTAATGCCACTCCCGGCCGGAGTCTGATCGTCATCGGGACATTTTTGCCATGAACACGGTGGCGCAGGATGTGCGCTATGGATTGCGCGTTCTGCGCAAGAATCCGGGATTCACCCTGGCCGCTCTGTTGGCTCTGACCCTCGGCATTTCGAGCGCCAGCGCCATTTTCACAGTTGTCGATGGCGTTTTGCTTCGGCCTTTGCCATATCCCGAACCCGATCGACTCGTTAATGTAACCCAAACCGTCCGGAGCACCGGGATTTCAGTGCGTAACAGCGCTCCGGCCAATTATTTGGACTGGGCCACCCGAAACGATGTGTTTTCGCATATCGCGGCCAGTCGTGGAAATCAGATCACCCTGGGCGGTGGCGACCAACCCGATCGAGTTCGCCTAACTACGACGTCCGCGAACTTTTTTGCGGTATTCGGTGTGCCGCCACTAATCGGCCGGGTGTTGAATCAACGGGACGCCAGGCCTGGCAACGATCGCGTGGCGGTCATCGGTTACGAGCTGTGGCAACGCCGATTCGGCGGGCAAAATGATGTGATCGGACGGGAGCTCCTATTGGACGGCACGCCATTCACCGTGGTCGGAATAATGCCGAGGAAGTTTTCGCCGGACGGTTACGGTCAGTTGTGGATCCCATCAAAGTGGGATGTGCCGCCACATCCGCTGGCAATCAACGAGGATCCGCGAAACATGCGCAACCGAAGCTACCTGGATGTTTGGGGAAAACTCAAACCTGGTGTGACCATTCAGCAGGCCCAGGCCCAGATGAGCGCAATCGCGGCTCAGTTGGAGGCGGAGTATCCTAACGATAATCAAGACGTTGGAGCTTCGGTCATCGGTCTTCACCAAGACGCGGTGGGGAATCTTCGACCTGCGTTGCTGCTGCTGATGGGTGCCGTCGGCTTCCTTCTGTTGATCGGGTGTGTGAATGTCGCCAGTCTCTTGCTGGCGCGCTCGGCGGCGCGGGATCGCGAAATCGCGATTCGGTTTGCTCTGGGCGCCAGCCGCAGCCGCTTGATGCGACAACTTTTGACCGAAAGTGTCCTGCTCGGCCTGATTGGCGGTGTCGCCGGCATCGTCTTCGCGGCCTGGGCCGTGCCGTTGCTCCTGGCGTTGGGGCCGGCGGAAATCGGTGATTTCGGCGATATCGGCGTGAATCGAAATGTGCTCGGATTCAGTGTAGCATTGTCCCTCCTGACCGGTCTGGCGTTTGGATCAATTCCCGCACTTTACGCCTCATTTCTTCGGCCTAACGAATCCTGGAATCCGACCGAACGCGGCAGCACTGGAAGTCATCATCGCGGACGCGTCACCTTGATCGGCGCTGAAATCGCCCTGTCGCTCGTTCTGCTGATCGGCGCCGGGCTGATGATGAAAAGCTTTGGCAAATTGGTTCAGGTCGATCCCGGTTTCGATTCCGGGCATCTCCTGGTGTTCAACGTCGCGCCCGCTTCGCCGGTCGACCTGTCTCGCCAGACGATCTTCTATCAAACCGTGACGGAACGGCTGGCCGCGTTGCCGGGCGTTGAAGCAGTCGGGGCGGTGAATCGGCTGCCGATGACCGGTGGCAACAGCGCCAGGACTTTCAGACTTCCGGGAAACGACAAAGACCACGAAGCTGATTTTCGAATCGCCACTCCGGGTTATTTCCAGGCGATGAAAATCCCGCTTCTGCGCGGAAGAACGTTTACCCCGCATGATGAAGCGGCCAGCGGGGAGCGCGTTATTCTGATAAACGAGACGCTCGCTCGCACGATTTTCCCTAACCAGGATCCAGTAGGCAAGTTTATCACCCAGGGAACCGGAACCGGCGAAGCGGTCAGCCTGCAAATTGTCGGAATCGTCGGCAATGTGCGGCATGGCCGCCTGGAAAACTCACCGAATCCCGAAATTTACCTGCCGGTCGGCGTGACCGGCTGGTCCTCGATGTATCTCGCGGTGCGAACTTCGACTTCGAAGCCTTTGAGTTTATTGCCGGCTGTTCAAAATGCAGTGTGGAGCGTCGACAAAAACGTGGCTCTCGCTGAAGTGCGGACCATGGAGGATCTGATCGCGAAATCGGTGGCGAACCGGAAATTCACGATGTTGTTGCTCACCGCTTTTGCCGGCATAGCGGTCATTCTGGCCGCGATCGGTTTGTTTGGAGTCATGTCTTATTCAGTGTTGCAGCGGGTCCGCGAAATCGGCGTCCGCATGGCGCTGGGTGCACGCCGTATCGATATCTTTAAACTCATCGTTCGAGAAGGAATGGCGGTTACCGCCATCGGATTGATTGCGGGAATTGGCGGCGCCGTTTCACTAACGCGGCTGATGGCTGGGATGTTGTATGGAATTAGCCCGACCGATATTTCGACTTTCGCGTTGTTGTCGGCGCTTCTGGCCGGCATCGCATTTTTGGCCTGCTGGTGGCCGGCTCATCGAGCCAGCAGCGTCGAGCCAATGGTGGCGTTACGAACCGATTAAACCGCGCCGGTGAACGATATCCGTTACAGTCTCCGTCAGCTGGCCAAGCATCCGAGCTTTAC
>DATFCK010000116.1:0-9031 GCA_035253185.1 Chthoniobacterales bacterium
AAGCACCAAACCCGAAGCACCAAGTACCAGGGAAACTTCAACAACCAAAATTCCACTTTCTTTCCCGTGTTTCCCGGGCTGAACCCTTACACCAAAACGGTGACGCGCAGGAAGGTAGCGGGAATGGATGTGCGCTTGGGATCGGCACTCTTGTTTTGGGCGTTGAATAGTGCTTCGAGCTCATTTTGCAAATCGGCGGCCTTGCCATTTTTTTCAGCGGCTTCGAACGCATTCATGGTGGGGCCGTAATATTGGCGGAATTCAGTCAGAAGCCCATTGGGCGATCCGGAGAAATTGAAGGTGAATGTGTCGCGTTCGAACGAGATGTTTTCCTTGGGAACGCCGGCAGCCGTGAAACGCTCGGTCACGCTTTCCTCCACGCCCCATAGCATTGGACTAACGAACCCGTCCGGTGGCGGCGGAGTGTAGGCTGAACTAATTTTTAAGATCTGCGCAACCAGGGTCGGATCTCCCGGGATCCAATTGCCCATCACGATCCGGCCCCCCGGCTTGGTCACCCGCACCATCTCCTTGGCCACGTCGAATGGCTTCGGCGCAAACATCGCCCCGAAGACGCTGACTACCAGGTCGAAAGACTGGTCTGGAAGCCCTTGCAGGTTAGTGGCATCTCCTTCTTGAAATTTAATATTCGTTAGGCCAGCTTCACTGGCCCGTTTGTTACCGGCTTCGACCAGGTTGCGCGCGATGTCGACGCCCACAACATCGGCACCGAGTTTCGCTTCAGGCAATGCGGTGGTGCCGTCGCCGCAACCCAGGTCCAGCACTTTCATGCCAGGTTTGACTCCAAGTTTTTGAACCAGCGCTTCGCCGCTTTCGCGCATGGTCGAAGCAATCCGGGTGAAGTCCCCGTTTTCCCACAGCGCTTTGTTTGGATTAGCTGGAGCGTTCATGGCAAGACATTCTGAGCCACAGATTTACACAGATCAACAGATAGGCCCAGATTCTGAATCTGTGTGCATCTGTGTTCATCTGTGGCAAGAACATCTTGGTGTTAATTGCGTTTAACAAACCGTACGGTGTGATCTCGCAGTTCACGTCCGATGGATCCTCACAGCACCGCACGCTGGCAGAGTTTGGATTTCCCAAAGGCGTGTATCCGATTGGACGACTCGATGCCGAGAGCGAAGGGCTTTTGCTTCTCTGCGATGAACCGGAACTCAATACTAAACTGCTGCATCCGGACAATGCCCACGTGCGGGTTTACTGGGCACAGGTGGAACGGGTGCCCGATGCAGATGCTTTGAATAAGCTCGAAGATGGAGTGGTTATCCGCGGACACAAGACGTTGCCGTGTCGCGCTTATACGATTGATCCGCAGCCGAACAATATCCCGCCTCGCGACCCGCCGATTCGGTTTCGAAAGAATGTCCCGGATGTGTGGGTTGGGCTTGAGTTAACCGAAGGAAAGAATCATCAGGTGCGTCGGATGACCGCGGCGGTTGGGCATCCGACGCTTCGGCTCATACGGGTGAGGATTGGCGCGTTTTCGTTAGGGGACTTGAAGGTTGGGGAGTGGCGCGAGTTAACGCCAAATGAGCGAAGCCTGCTATTTGCGAAGTAGGAATTGAAATTTAGGGAATAGAGATAATGAATGGGCTCGACAGAGTCTCGCCCCGCCGGCATAGGGTCGATCTCGCGACGGTGCGACAGAGCTACATCCGCGCTATCGGGTAATTCGCGGTTAGGATTTTGGCGCTAACGACGCGACGATTTTCTCAAAGCGCGGATCGCCGCGGAGCGGATCCCAAAACGGCAGCAATTTTAATTGACCGTAGCTAAGCGTACCCGGCATTTGGAGCGCGGCTTCGAGTTGTTTGCAGGCAAGCTCCTTGTCGCCCGCCCAGGCGGCGATGATTGCAAAATATTCCAACATGTGAGCGCCGTTGATGGAGTCTTTCGATACCGGCAAAAGTTCGAGGGCGCGCCGACCCTCACGCAGCGCATCTTCTTTCCGGCCGAGAACGGCATCGATGAAGCCGAGAACAGCCATCGGTGGTCCGTAGTCGGGCTGGGTTTGTACAGTCTTTTCCTGTTCGATCCGAGCTTCCGTGAAAGCGGCGTGCGCAGCACCCCGATCTTTCATCATCATGGCGATCAATCCCTTCAAAACGGAAGGTCGCAGGCTTACGGCATCAGTATTCAAAGGGTTATCGCCCAAAGCTGCCAACGCTTTTCTGGCCGCTGAAACGTCATGCGCTGCCAATGCCCAGGTGAGCCAGGTATCCGCGACACGCTCGAGCGCGCCCGGATTCTCCTTTTCGATGGCACTAATGGTATGCCGCAGTGGCTCGAGATCAGCCTTCCAATCCAGATCTACGAGAGCTCGCACAACTCTTACCTCAACATCGCCGGGAATGATTGCCATTGCGCGATCCAATACCGCCGCCATTTCCGGATATCTTCTCAGGTTTTGATAGCTAAGTGCGATTTGTTGGAGGGTGAAGAAATTCCGCGGATCAAGATTGACCGCTCGCTCAAGACTGACTAACCCCTCTTCCTGTTTTCCCTGCCGCCGCAGAATATAGCCCGTTAGTTCATGGACTCGAGCTTCGTTAGGCAAAGCCCGCCGCGCGATTTCGAGCTCAGCCAAAGCGCCTTTATAGTCGTTGTAGCCGCGATAAAGATGTTCGGCGCGGGCAAAGTGTCCCTCTCCGGCATCAGGGCGCAACTTCAATGCTGCCTCGGTTGCAGCATCTCCCAGGGCCAAACGAGCAGGGGTATGGTCGATCCCAAGGAAATAGAGATTATCGTGGGCGTAGGCCAGCTGGCAGTATGCTTGGAAGAAAGAGGGATCATGTGCGACCGCCTGGTTCAAGAAATTCACGGCCTGCCGCAAATTCGACCCAGCAAGGGCGCTAAAGCTGGTGGTGAGCTGCAAATTTTTGGCGCGGGAATACAGGTCGAATGCGGTGACGTCGGCAGTGGGGCGCTGTTCAATAGCGCTTTTCTCGGTGGGCGAAAGCCTGGCCTGTAATTGATCGGCGATCGCCTTGGCGATATCGCTTTGAATGGCAAATACATCCGCCAGATCGCGGTCGTAGGTCTGCGCCCAAAGATGCGCGTCGTTGCGGGCATCGATCAACTGCGCGTTCACCCGCACTTTATTAGCAGAGCGCTGCACGCTGCCTTCGAGCAAATGCGCTACGCCGAGTTCTTCGCCGATCTTCCGCAGGTTACGCTGCACGCCGGCTTTGTATTGCATCACACTCGAACGGCTGATGACTTTGAGATCGGCGATCTTCGCGAGATTCGTTAGGATTTCATCCTGAACCCCATCGGTAAAGAATGCGTTCTCTTTGTTGTCGCTGAGATTATCGAATGGGAGGACGGCGATACTCTTCTCCGGACCAGCGGTGGATACTGCGGATGCCTGGGGTTGGGCCGGGGACGGAGACGAGGTCGCGGCCGGAACCTCTGGTTTACCGCTCCGCATCTGCTTGAGGATTGCCGGGGTAAAAACCAGCGCCAGTGCAATCAGAGCGAACACCATTAGGCCGCCGACGATCAGCGGCATCAACGACCGCCTTGGCTGATCCACCGCCTTCGCCCGTTGCGGAATTCGTTTGCTGCCTTTCAGGCGTTCCGGCGGATTCGGATTGCCAACTATGTCCGCGTAAAGGTTAACGACCGATACTACGACTCCGTGTTTTACCTCGAAATCGCCTAACTCATGCAAATACGGCTGCCAACGCCGGTATTGCGACAAATCGTCAGCCACGCGCTTGGAAACCAGGATGTGGCCGGCATCGCCGCAATCCATCACTCGCTGGGCGATGTTAATCCCGGCACCGGCAATGTTATCGCGCTGGTTCACATCGGAAACGTGATGAACCGGGCCGCTGTGTATCCCCATGCGGATCGGCAGGCTGGGCTGCGCGCGCAATTTATGACTAATTTGAAGCGCGCACTCCACCGGATCCTCCACCGAGCCGGTAAACACCAGCGCCATACCATCCCCGGTAGGCAGAAAGATAAGCTGGCCAGCCTCGTCCGCGGTTTTCGCCGCCTCGGTATTGCGAACGATCGCGTTTAGCTCCTGTAACGCCTCCGATTGCTCGTCAATCAGCAGCTTGGAGTATCCGACGATGTCGACAAAAAGGACATGCGCAATTTCCAAACGGAGCTTGGTCTTTTCTTCGCCGGCCATGTCGTCGCGGACAGATTAGGCGGTTAAAGGGCAAGGCTCTATAACAATCTCGGCCTGGTTGCCGGCTAAAAGCCGCCAGCCAGCACCCAGCCACCCCACGCCAGAAGTACGCAACCTGACGCGACACTGAACCAACGAACTCGCGGTAACATTTTTTCCAGTCCCACGATTATGGTCAAAATCGCAATCCACAAAATGTTCATCACTCCCAGCACAAACAACAGCGCCATCAGTGCCCAGCAACAGCCCGCACAAAAGGCGCCGTGTTCTACCCCCATCCGAAAAGCGCCGCCTGCACCTTCGCGCCAACGTGTCATGATGAATTCGAGCGGACCGCGACATTTCCGCAGACAGCTGTCTTTCAAAGCGGTGAACTGAAACGCACCCGCCATCAGCAGCAACGTTCCCGCCAGAAGTCCGCTCGAGCTGACCATCATTGGTGACAGCAATGCGCTCCGGTGCAGCAGCCATTGAGCAACCGCTGCCACCACACTAAATAAAGACCAGATGGCGATATAACCAGCAGCGAACACAGCTACTGGGATGTAAGGACGACCTGCCCTGCGCCGGCTGCGCGCTACCCCGGCGAAGGTCAGCAGCATTGGCGCAGCGCTCGGAAGCATCATGGCCAGCATCATCACCGACCACATCCCAAACAGCGGCAGAAGCGAGCCCGCGGACCACGACTCCAGATCAGGCCCGCCCATTTTCAGCCCCGCGCATTCACACAAGCCGGTAATTTCCATCCGACGCGCCTCATAAAACGTGTAGCCCCACGCCAGCAATGCCGTCACCACGATGGCGATACCAACTACGAGCTTATCCCGTCGCAACAATTTCCGGAGCGCATCCACGTTTCCGAGCGACTAATTGCCGTATCGAATACGACTGATAAATCCGGCCTTATCTGGATACGAAAACGTCATGTTTTCCACGTCGATCCGACCCTCACGAGCGGATGCGCATTCCGCCGTTTTAAAAATGAAACCGGTGCCATGATTGACTGCCACCTGCTCAGGCTCGCGCGTAACCGGATTTTTGATCGCCTCCAGCGCAATACTAAACCGGTCACCGATCCTGACTGAACTGTTGATCCCGTCGATACTGAACTCGAAGGGAACGAACTGTGGCTCCAACACGGTCGAGATAGTGTTGGCGAGGATCTCGAACGGCAGACCGCCAGCCTTGCCGGACGCGATGTCGAGCATCGCAGCACGCTGTTCGGGACTGGCGTGCTCGCTGATGAACAGGCAAAGCGTCCCGTTCCCTTCGTGAATTGCGCCAGGCCATTTCGCGGCGAAGCCGAGCGCGACCCCGTCCAGCGAGATGCCGTCGTAGTCGCCGCGATCGATTTTCCAAGCCCCTAATCCTTCGCAAAACCCCATTGTCGGCGGCGCCGAAAACTCACAAGGGCAGCCGTAGTCGCAGTTACATGATTGAAGATAATCAGCTTCGAAGAACCACTTTTTCATTCCCGCAAATTTGTGCTCCGGGCTCGCGCGGTCAAGTGGTCATCAGACGGGCGCGGCCCAAGGGGCAGCCTCCAACGCCACAGGTTAGGTCGTTAGTCTGGCTCGTCCTTGAAATGCCGCTTTCCCTTGTGCGCGGCAGCGAGCTCGTCTTTGCTCAGAATGTTTTCGTCGAGGTGCATATCAACCCTGAGGAAGTTTCTGAACCACTCTTCGATCCTTCTCTGGTCCGCCATCACATGTTCGGTGATGTAATTCGCGTCGATATTGATGCAAATAGCGCCGACCACCCCGAATTCTTTGCGCACAATGGGGATCGTGGTGCATTTGAACCGGCGGCTGCCGATATTGAGCTCGTAGTTGAGTTTATCTTCGTGCGCAATTTGCCGTTTCTTCAAATCGATCAAGAGATTGGTGGTGCCATCCCGCAAATGCCGGCCGGTAGCGTTGTTCTCCAGCGCAATAAGGGAGTGCGCCGGATCCGCCAGATTATGCAGGAGTATTTCAATGCCGG
This sequence comes from Chthoniobacterales bacterium, assembly GCA_035253185.1. Lineage (GTDB taxonomy): Bacteria > Verrucomicrobiota > Verrucomicrobiia > Chthoniobacterales > UBA10450 > DATFCK01. The sequence continues at coordinate 6,152 of DATFCK010000116.1, forward strand.
TATTCGGAAACGATTTTCCGATCAGGCGAACTAACCGGATATAGTTTTCCAAATACTCGTTAGTATCATCAGCGATCTTGTTCCCGTGATATTTTTCGAACAGCCTGGCGTACTCTTTTTGTTCAGCCGGTTCCAGCTGGGCCCGCACGTTGTTTTGTTCGCCGATGAAAATCAACTGGCGCGCCGCAGTGTAGTCGTTGTTCTTCAGAAAATAATGAATGCCAAGCCTGAAATCCTTCAGGTTGAATTCCGGAACGTTGTTGCGATTGATGGTGAACGGGTAGAAATCGTAATCCTCGAGGTTGCGGCCGAAGCGGCGCCGCTCTTTGTATTTGCCCCAGGCGAAACCGGCGGCGAGGAGGATCGCTGACGCGATTACCGACGCGATGACGTTAATCGTGATGTCGCCTCCGAACCCATGCATTAGCTTATTTGTATCAAATGAATTCCGACATGGCGAGATCGGTTTGCCATTTGCGAACACCGAAACCCAAGGTCTGTCATCCCGAGCGAAGTCGAGGGACCTCGCATGTTCAGTGTGACGTCACGCAAGTAAGAGAGATCCTTCGACTGCGCTCAGGATGACAGCTTGGAGTGATTGGTTGCCGCCGTGGGCAAACCAGGAAAGAACCATGCGCGCGACTAGAGTTTCCCGCTCAGGCTTCCGAGGGTAATATTTTCGACCAACACCTCGTTAGGCTGGGAAATGGCGAAAGCGACCGCCGCCGCGATATCTGAAGCTGACATCATTTTCTCTCGGGGCCAATCGCCCTTCACCTTGTTCCAGATCTCGGTGTCGGTAGCCGCCGGATAAATGTTGATCATGCGGATCTTATGGTCGCGCAGTTCCTCGCGAATCGATTGCGATAGACCCTCAAGCGCGAACTTGCTCGCGCAGTATGCGCTCCAACCCGCGAAACCGGTTTTAGCCGCAACCGACAGCGTGTTCACTATGCTGGAGCCCGGGGACATTCGGGGCGCGAAATGCTGGATCAACATGAAAGGCGCAGTCACATTTACACCGATCGTTTGCTCCCACTCAATTTCGGTGATCTCAGTGTACGGCTTAACGACCGCAACCCCGGCGTTGTTCACCAGGAGATCCAGGCGGTCTGAGCCGACAGCATCGATCAAACGCGAAACGCCTGACTTGGTGGCGAGATCATAGGATAACTTCACCACTTTCGCGCTGCGTCGCTCCACCGCTTTGCACACCTCGGCCAGAGCGACGTTATCCCGGCCATGAAGAAGAAGTTCGACATCCGGCGCGGCCAGCTTTTCGGTGATGGCGCGCCCAATGCCGCGACTGGCGCCGGTAATCAAAAAGCGGCTCATGACGGTTGCGGGGAACGCACGCTTGCAGCGCGCTGGTGATCACCTGTTGCGATAACGAACTTTTTCGCCGCTGGTGTCGTCATGGAAAAAGGCGTGTTTCGGCAGAATACCGCAACCAGCACGCTGCAAGCGTGCGCTCCCCGCAGATCCGCGATTCGGCGATTCATGTTCTTCGGAGCGTAAATCGGTTATTCTTCGTTTCCCACAAACGCAGACGGGCGAGTTTTTCCTCTAATGGTTCGTCCAGTTTGTCCCACAACGTTCTCACGATATTCTCACCGGTGGACGGACTTTTTTTGAAGTCATCAGTGTCGAGGTCGAGGTGACGATCGTTCCATTTCGCTACCGCTTTGCTCAGGATTTTCTGAAGCTTTACGAAATCCGCCAGGGTGCCGGTCTTAGGATCGTATTTTCCACTAATCGTTGCTTCTGCCACGTAATGATGGCCGTGTCCGGCCGCGTTATTACATTTGCCGAATAGTGCTTCGTTCTGCCCGGCCGAAAAAGATTTCACATGCAAGCGGTGAGCGGCGTTAAAGGGCATGCGCATTCCAAGGAACCGGCTTTCATCCTCGAATACTTCGGCAAAAAAATCATCGCGCTCATGAAGTCGCACCCGGTGCAGGCGAACATGCGCATTGACGCGTTGGTAAATGTATTCGGCCAGGCTTTCGGTGGTCATTGGCCGATCTCGTAACGCCGCCACATCTTCGTTCAGGTAGCGATGATCCATTTCGGTCCGCAACGAATTGATGCAATGCTCCAAATCGTCGTAGCGAACCGTTCCTTTCTCGCCGCGCGGTGTTTCATCGCGAAACGTTAGGCGGACGCGGTAATTATGGCCATGAATGCCGATTGCGTTCCCGAAGAGCCGCTCATTTTCTTTATCGCTCAGCTGTGGTGATCGCGTTCGCCGCGCGGCGGAAAACTCGAACCAGTGGTGGCTGTCACGGGCGCCGTTGTCGTAAACGGTAGCGCTGCGTCCTGGCGCCTCGCGCAAATGCACCGCCACCAATCGCGCATTTACGTCAGCGAACAACGGAGCCACTTCTTGGTACAACTGCGTGGCAATATTTCCTGGCGTCGGCGGCACTTTCCGAAACACCGGATTATCCTCGTTAAGAAATTTGTGATCGTACTGTTCGTCGACTATCCCCCCGGCGCGCTGCTTTATTTGGCTGATGTTGATCAGCATGCCGGTTTCCGGATCGACTTCTCCGGAAAAGACGAAATAGGCGACATAATTACGGCCGCTACCATGTTTGGCGGCGCTTTCGGGGCCAAACGCGACCAGATTCTCCGATTCGGTCCACGATGGAACGTAAAGACGGCGGGAAGCGGAAAATTCGAGGCGTTTGCTGACGGTAAGAAACATGGCGCATCAATCTAAACGCCGAACGCCGAACGTCGAACGCCGAACGCCGAATTGGCCCTCACCTTAATCCTCTCCCTGAGGGAGAGGAGACCGAGTGACCGCCGCGGCACATTGCCAGGCCATCCACGCCGATACATCGATTGGATGTCACATTGCCGATTTAACGGTTC
>DATFCK010000117.1:0-4192 GCA_035253185.1 Chthoniobacterales bacterium
CAATCCAGCAACTAAACCAGCCGGCTGGCGCAGAAAAGTGCCGCTCCCGGTTGCTGGCTGATTGCCTAAGTATGCGTTTAGCGTCTCGGAGGGACCCAAGAAATTAGCCGGTTCCTCCTGCGTGCGGCAGCTGCCGGACTACGGCGCGACAGGGGTGGAGCGAGGCACGAGCGCAACCACCGGATCAAATCAAAGAATACATGCGCCCTGAAGGGGCGCGAGCAGATCTCCACGCTCGTTGCGCCCCTTAAGGGCGCATTACTTTTTAATGCGAGTGAACCGGTGGTCCCGCGCAGCTTCACCACTGGCTAATATCGGCTGGCCTTCAGAACACATAACGAATGCGCACTGCACGCGCTAAACACATGCTCGGCGAAGCCGAGGTAATGCTCACGAGAGGACTCGAACCTCCACGGGTTGCCCCATACGGTCCTGAGCCGTACGCGTCTGCCAGTTCCGCCACGTGAGCCGGTAAGCAGCCCCTACTTTGCGCACCTCAGCAACCCGCGCAAGTCGCCCTGGTTACAGATATTCGTTCTTCTTGCCGTCGTCTCCGGATGGGCGGACGTTACTCCCGCCGTGCAGTCACGGATAAGTTAATTAACCATCGTCCGTTATGAAAAAGTACAAACCTCTCCTCATTTTCCTGACCGCCAGCGCAGTCCTGCTTTCTTCCTGGGCAACAGCGCAAGCCGGTCGGGTTCAATCAATCCAGCCGGAAGGCGGCGGAAGGCTCGTTATCTGGCGCAGCCCGGGATTGGGCCGCAATGTCATTGTTGGTTTGACCGTCGACGGCAGGCATGTCGCTGATCTGACTTACGGCAGACACTACGACGAACCGATTTCCCCCGGCCGCCACGTGATCGGGGCAAAAGCATTTCCGGCGGTGTATCAGAGGCCTCCGTATACGATCGAAATTAATGTCAAACCGGGCGAGCTTTACAATTTCACCGCGAAGGGTGGGGTATCGCAGCTCGTTTTGAAATAGAGTGACAACCGTGGGCGGCGGTAAATTAAGCGTCACGGTGACGGCCTATCAAAAAATGACGTTGTGGTAACGCAACCTAGCCGGCTGGATCGCAGTTAAATTAGTACTATGAAACCCCATCGCTCCAAAATCATGTGGTTGGTCCTGGTAACGGTCTGCGGAATTTTTCTGGTGTTTGTGCCTGCGTCCGACGCGCGACATGATCGATGGGTGGGATCGGGAGGCGGCCGGCTGATTATCAAACGGGCGCCGGATTTGGGGAATTTGGCGTGGGTGGATGTCAAGATTGATGGTGCAACCGCCGGCGGCATCTTATGGGCGCAGAGCTATGACGCATCGATTCCAACCGGCCGGCACGTGATCGAAATCCGACTGGCGCCTACCTATTACACTTATGCGCCATCGGCGTTGATTGTGGATGTGCAACCGGGGCAGACCTACTCGTTTATGGCCATGAAACGTGGTGGTGCGCTGGTGTTAGCCCGGGACGGCTATCTTTTCCGCTGACATCTTTCGGCGCTGTGCAACACCGGACGGATCGTCCGGTGACGGCTCGGGCTATTCTCGTTAAGCATATTCGGGGTCGTTCGCGTCCAGCCTCCACGGCTGGACTACTGCACCACCCCTAACTTGCGGTGTCTCCAATAATCAATCGTGCAGGTTAGTGTGAACTTTCTGCGCCGGCAGAGATCGTTTGCGAGCAACTGGCTGGGTTAACGGAAAACAGCACAATTCCGTCAACCTTTTAATTACTACGATCGCAATAATTCCATGACGTAACTGGCTCATTTGGTGCTGTTAATGCACCGAGTGAATCAACCCCCTCGCAGTCTTGTTGTACTGTTTGCCTTCGCGGCTGCACTCGGTTTCCCTGACCCGGCGCTGGCCCGTAAACCGAAGGTCAAACCTAACGCCTCTTTTGTAACCCAGTCCGTGCCGGCGGTCATGACGGTCGGACAAAGATATGCGGTGTCCATTACCATGCAGAATACCGGAACGTCGCCGTGGGCGGCCGGTCGCTGTCAGCTCGGGTCGTTAGGCTCAACCCGCAATGCGGTGTGGGGCACTCGCCGGGTGGCCTTGAACAGTAACGTGGCAACCGGAGGCTCGGGCACGTTCAATTTCAGCGTCATCGCCCCCAAAAAACCAGGGAGCTATAACTTTCAATGGCGCATGGCCCAAGGTCCGACCTGGTTTGGCAGCGCCACCCCGAGAATAACGATTAACGTAACCGCAAGTTCACCGACACCGACTCCGACGGCAACGCCGATACCGACCGCAACCCCGGCTCCGCCGCCGGCTCTTGGGCAAGCCACCGTTTACATCGCGCATTTGCGCGCTCAAAGCACCGGTTCGACCGGCACCGGCACCGCGATTCTGAAATTGTCGGAAGACGAAACGTTCGCGACCGTCGCGTTCAGCTACAGCAATCTTTCGTCGCCGGTAATTTCAAAACACGTTCATGGGCCGGCGAGTCCCGGTCAAAGCGCGGGCATCCTGTTTGATCTCGACACCGTCTCGCAAAACGCCGACGGCACCTATTTCTGGAGCTTCCGACCGGTGGGCACCAACACGGTTTCGGACATCGTTTCAGCAATCAAGTCGGGCCGCACCTATTTTAACGTTCACTCCAGCCTTTCACCGAGCGGAGAAATCCTCGGCATCTTTAATCGGGGAGGCGGAAGTCAGTCCGTTCCCGTTCCGACACCGCCGCCGGCGTTGCCGGGGGGAACGCCTACGGCGGAAGCGGCCGCCCGTTTTTTGAATCAGTGCACCTGTGGAGCCACTGCGCCGCTGATTGAAAAAGTTCAGCAACAGGGATTCGACGCATTTTTGGACGAACAATTTTCAATTCCCGCCAGCTCGAATCTCGCATTTCTCGATGCCCAGACCAGTACTCCCGATCCTCACGACACGCTTAACGCCTGGTGGACACTGGCGATCACGGCACCGGATCAAGTACGTCAACGAGTTCAATTCGCTTTGAACCAGATTCTGGTGACGTCGTTTAACAACGGCACCATTTACGATCATCCCGAGGGGATGTCGACCTACGTCGATTTGCTCGGGCGCGGCGCCTTCGGCAATTACCGGCAGTTACTTGAAGAGGTCACCCTTAATCCGACGATGGGGGTTTATCTCGACATGCTGCGGAACGACAAGGCCAATCCCAGCAGCGGCAGTCATCCTAACGAGAACTACGCGCGCGAACTAATGCAGTTATTCTCGGTCGGTCTCTATCAACTCAATATCGATGGCAGTTTGATGTTGAACGATGTGGGTGAACCGATTCCCACGTATGGTCAGCCGGATGTTACCGGCCTCGCCGCGGTAACAACGGGTTGGACATTCGCCGGGTCGGCCAGATTCTGGGATTGGGAACACCAGGATTTTCGGCAGCCGATGATGGTGTTTCCACGGCATCACACCCCCGAAGCAAAATCGATCCTGAGTGGAACGGTCATACCGGCGAACCAAACGCCCCAAGCCGATCTTACCCAGGCGCTCGATACGATATTCAACCATCCTAACGTCGGTAAATTTATCGGACGCGAACTGATCCAGCGCCTGGTCACCAGCAATCCCAGCCCCGGTTATGTTTATCGGGTCGCGTCGGCGTTCGATAACAATGGGCAGGGCGTTCGCGGCGACATGAAAGCGGTGATTCGCGCGATTTTGCTCGATTACGACGCCCGGGGTCCGAACAAGAGCGGCCACGGAGCCGGGAAGCTCAAAGAGCCGGTATTGCGCCTAACGAGCTTGTATCGCGCCTTAGCATCCAACCCGCAGGACGGAGTTTATTCGTTCTGGCTGGCCGATGAATTCGGTCAGATCCCGTTATGGTCGCCTACCGTGTTCAATTTTTTCTCGCCGGATTATTCCGCGCCGGGGGCAATTGCGCAGGCCGGGCTGGTAAGTCCGGAATTTCAAATCACCACCGAAACGACGGTGGTGGAACAAGCCAACACCGTTTACGCCGCATTATTCTGGCAGGATATTCCGCTCGATCTTAGCTACGAGGAGAGCCTGGCGGGTAATCCACCGGCATTGGTCGGTTATTTAGATCGAGTGTTCATGACCAGCTCGATGTCGCCGGAGATGCGCAGCGTGCTGACCACTACGATTGGACAAATCTCCGTCAATAATCCCGCTGAACGCGTGCGCAGCGCGCTGTGGCTTGTTCTGAATTCACCCGAGTACGTC
>DATFCK010000118.1:0-6127 GCA_035253185.1 Chthoniobacterales bacterium
AACCCGATATGAGCCAGCATGAACATTCCCCCGGGGCTCCTGCGGCAATCCGGGCAATGAAATCCTCTGACCACAACCTCGCCACGGTATTGGCTGCTCTCGATGAGCCTCAGAGAAGAAGTTCGACGAATATTTTCGTCGTGTCCGATCATGGATTCTCCACTATCGAGCGAAGAATAAAGTTACCGAAGATTCTGGCCGAAGCCGGCTTCAATGTGCACACAGAACTTGGATCCGACGCGCAGCCCGGTGAAATCGTTCTGGTGGGTGCCGGCGGCAGCGTGTTGTTTTATGTCGTTGAGCACGAACCGGCTACCATCCGGCGACTGGTCGAATTTCTCCAGCAATCCGAGTTTGCGGGGGTGCTTTTCACCCGTGATGCGATGGAAGGGACATTCACTTTGAGCCAGGGCCAGATCGACAGTCCGGACGCGCCGGACCTGGTGATGGCGTTCCGATGGAACGATCAGCCTAACGAATACGGTATCCGCGGCCGGATTTACGCGGACTGGAAGCGAGGCGCAAATATGGGAACGCACGCGACGCTTTCGCGGTTCGACATGCGCAACACCCTGGTCGCGGCCGGCCCGGATATTCACAAAGGCAAAGTGAACGATTTGCCGACCGGAAACGTCGATCTGGCTCCCACGATCCTGGAGATTCTCCAGGTAAAGCCGTTACCGAAAATGGATGGGCGCATCCTCACTGAGGCGCTGGTGAATGGAAGCGCGCCAGCGAAACCAGAAACCCAAACGCTTCATGCCTCACGCGAATTTCCGAACGGCAAATGGCATCAATATCTTCAAACTTCGCGCGTCGGCACCACCGTGTATCTGGACGAAGGCAATGGCGGGTTCGAAGCGGGTAAGTAGGCGAAAAATCGCAAACAAAGGCGCCTCAGCGGGCCGACAATCGGGGCACTAAAGCCGGTCCGCATTGTAAGCCGTTTAAAACAGTTATCTCTGGTGTGGCGCGATCAGATCACCGGCCGAAAGGCCGTTGCGGGACGAAAGAACGATTGTGTTCTCGTCATCTCTTCGCGTTCTTCAAAAAAGAAAGGTGCGCAAATCGCGCACCCTTCCAGGAGTTTCGTTAGGCAGCTATTCGCTACTATTTGTTGGGACCCTTCCGCTTTTGGAAGGCGTGGGTGAAGACGTAGTCGGCGACCTTTCGGCCCTGGGCGATGCCTTCGTTTTTGTCCCAGGCCCAGTGAATTCCGAGATAGATACGGCTCTGACCGTTTTCTTCTTCCGCCTGTGAAAACGATTTGAACCGGCGAACGATAACGGGCCGGACATTGCCCTGGTTATCCTTGGTGACGCCATTGAATTCATCAGATCCAAGCTCGAACTCAACGTCATCGCGACCGTAGAAGTTGCGGAAGGTTTCGAACAACGCCCCGCCGAAGGTGGCGTGGCCTGACGGATAGGCCGGGAATGGAGGGGTGAAGTTTGGCCCGTTCAAATTGCTGGCCGGTGCGCCGAACGGAGTGAAGTTGACATCGCCGGCTGTGTCCGAATTTCCATCGCCGAAACCGGTCGGTCCGGTACCGATATCCGATTCGCGGATCGCGGTGATTGGGCGCCAGTACTGATAAAACCACTTCGATTCCCAGCTGGCAATGCCGGCTTCAGACAGCGACACGTTCACCAGGGCTAACAACCGGGCCAGCTGAAGCGGATCCCTGCTCGTGCCCATGACGTCGGCGATGTGGATCGCGATCTGATTGTAAAGTCTGGGCGGAGCACACAGGCTCGGAGTGCCATCATATCCCCAAAAGATTGCGATTTGGCTTTGTTCATCGGTGCGCGAAGTCGGGGTGATGACTCCGTCTCCCCCCAGGGCCATGGCTTCGTTATAGCCGGCAGTATATTCAGCGCTGTTGAGCGCGGGCGGCGCCGGGCAACGAAACTGGCTGGCCGATTGAAGCACCAATGGCTGGACCTGGCCCCACAAAGATCCAAGCGCCAATGGATGCTGACTGATCGGATCCTGCCGCCAAAAGCCGGGCGCGTTGCTCGGAATATACTCGATTCCTACTCTTTGCTCGGTGAAGGCCGAGCCGTCGTTAGACCGAAGCGCGAGAACTTTGGCCGCGCAATGTTTGCCCAGCTCGATTCCGAGGGTTCGCTTTTTCTTGTTTTTTTCCTGGGCGAGCTCGGTCGCCAGCTGCTGATCAAATGTCGCCACTTGCGATGGCCACATCGCGCACAAAGTGTCGTGGGCCGCCTGGGCAATGGCGCAGTTCATCGACGTCTCATTTTTTGCGTTCGGAATTCCAGTGTAGCTCTTGTACTTGTTCTCGATGGCGTTGACGGCGTCGAAGACAGCGATGTGAACAATAGCGAGCGCGCGGGCGGCGCGAACCGGACCTACTTGTTCACCGAACACGCGATTCTCGCCGATTTGAACCGGGGTATGATCGAGTCCACTGGCGTTGAAAGCCATCTCGTTCCAATGCCGGATTATTTCCGCAGCCCCGTGATTCTTTCCTACCGGGGCGGGGGGTTGAGGCGGCCGAGGCGCTGCGTTGTAGCGCGGGCCCCAGAAATTTTGGGCGGCGGGAACAGCTGGTTCGGGAGCGGCGAACGCGACACCGAGAGCGGACAGACACGCGCTAGCGAGTAGAAAGGTGGAGCGAATCTTCATAAACGACGTCGATTTGAATGTTTATAGTATATTCGGGCCGGTGGTGAACAGCCCAAACAAGACCAAATCGGAGGATTTTTACGCGGATAACTCGCAAAAGCCTGCGGGCAGAGTGTTAACGTAACTCGCTCTAACTACGATGTTTAGGGTGATGGACGGCCGACTCTACCGTCGCACGTAGTTATAGCCAAAATGCCGCATCACCTCCGGAACCGTATCCAGCTGAGCGTTGATCGCTCTTAAGTCCTCCGCGGAGAGCCTGGCGATTTGCTCCTCATTATAATTAACGATTCGTCGCCGAACTTTTCCTTCGATCGATTGCACGGAAACTTCCGTTGCCAGGTCGAGATCGTCCACCGCCGGGAGCAGCCTAACGACCTGTTCCCGGCAATAATCCGGTCGTTCGGACAGATCTTCATAGTTCAAACGGATCGCGGCTCGAAGCAGTTTCTCGTTATCCATCTGCTGCTCAGCGCAGCGAATCCAGTGGCGGATGCAGCGGTCTAACGGTAAACCAGTGCGGCGATGGATTCCCTCCGACACCGCATACGGATTGCGCTGCATCAAGATGAATGCGCTGCTGGGGAAATGTTTTTGCAACATGGCGGCGCGCAGCACGTTGGCCGGCGATTTTTCCATGAAAATGCGCGGATTCGCGGTCCGGAACTTGGGATTCCGCTTCCATTCCCGCCGCCAGCGCTGCCGGATTCGCGGCCAATCGTAAAGCGATTCGTCAGTGAGGACATTTGCCTGTTCGGTCCAAATCCGGCGGCAGCGGACTGCCAATTTGCCAGGAGTTGGCATCAGATCGGTAACGTAGCGCTGACCGTTAACCTGCTCATCGTGGCCACCGGGCGCGAGAAATCCGATTACGTTACGACAGTCCTTCAGCACCCGTTCCAGCAAAGTCGACCCGCTGTTATTCATGCAGATGATGAATAAATATTTTTCAGGCCGATCCGGGTCGGATGAATCCGCGGCAGGCCAGATTCGTTTGAAGGCGCTAACGAACGACATCAGCGGTATGTAGCGCGGAACCGGCGTACCGGTCAATCGCCTGAGTGATTTATCCAAAGCGGCAGAGCACTGCCACAGTCCGGAACGCAAGCGACCGATGCCCACACCGCGACGTTTTGGAGGCCGGCGCGGCGGCGCCGCTGGGATGGCTTATTCGTACGCAGGCCTGTTCCCTTTCACAATTTGTCGGCCGATAAGCAACTCCGCATCCACTCAATGCGTGAGTCCCCGGTTAGGCAGAGAGCAGGAAATAAATAACATTTCGTTCGTCGTTGGCGGTTAAACGTCTTGCCGTGCTATGTTTCGTCCGATGACCCGAGCCGCCGCAGCCGTTGCCTTTGACCTCCAACCAACATTGGTCGGTCAATTACTCGAATTGAGGCCGATTCGGCCCGACGACTACGAGGGATTGTTTGCAGCCGCGAGCGATCGGCTGATCTGGGAACAGCATCCCGAGAGCGATCGTTATACTCCGGAGATTTTTCGGCGCTACTTCGACGGCGCGATTTCCTCCGGCGGCGCTTTCGTGATCATCGAGCGCGCTTCGGGCCGCATCATTGGAAGCTCGAGGTATCACGGCTTCGATCCAATTGCCCGGGAAGTGGAGATTGGCTGGACCTTTCTGGAACGGAAATTCTGGGGAGGCGTTTACAACCGCGAACTCAAGGATTTGATGTTAGGCCACGCCTTCAAATTCGTAGATAAGGTTTTATTCATCGTCGGAGAGAACAACCTGCGATCACGGAAGGCGGTCGAAAAGATCGGTGGAAAATTGTTAAGGACGATCGAGCGGCCGGATCGGAACGGAAGGCTGGAAAAGAACGTCGTGTTTGGATTGGATCGTTCAGCGTGGCGAAAGAACTGATCCAGCGGGTGCGCTTCCGAAGTCGGAGCAGTCAGACGGGTCCGACAAGTCCGACTCGACCTACGGCCTTGATCCTGCTCGAAGGGGCGCGTGGCCACCAGCGGCGCCTTTGATTATCTCATTGTCGGAGCCGGCTTTGCCGGCAGCGTTCTGGCTGAGCGGCTTGCCCGAGACCTGAAGCAGACAGTGTTGTTATGCGATCGCCGCAATCATGTGGGCGGCAACGCGCACGACTGTTTCGACAAAGCCGGTGTGCTGATTCATCAGTACGGCCCCCACATTTTCCACACCAATTCGAAGGAGATTTTCGATTACTTGTCGCAGTTCACCACCTGGCGCGCCTACGAACATCGAGTTCTGGCCAGCGTGGAGGGAAAACTGTTTCCGGTGCCGGTAAATCTCGACACCATCAATGGCGTATTCGGATCACAGTTAGGCGAAGAGGAAGCGGAAAAGTTCCTGGCCTCGGTTGCAGAAACACGAGACCCGATTCGAACCTCCGAGGACGTGGTGTTGAGCAAAGTAGGGCGGGTATTGTACGAGAAGTTTTTCCGCGGTTACACTCGCAAACAGTGGGGACTCGATCCATCGCAACTGGATGCCCAGGTCGCGGCGCGCATTCCGGTGCGAACCAACCGGGACGATCGTTATTTCACGGACGCGTTTCAATTCATGCCGAAGCACGGCTTCACTCGTCTGTTCGAGAACATGCTCGATCATCCGAGGATCACCATTGAGTTGAATGCCGACTATCGCGAGGTGCGCAACAAAGTCCGGTTCCGCAATTTGATTTTTACCGGCCCGATCGACGAATTTTTCGATTATCGATTCGGCCGATTACCCTATCGGTCGCTGGAATTCCGTCATCAGACTCTGAACCGGGAATGGTTCCAATCCGTGGCGGTGGTCAATTACCCTAACGAGTTCGATTATACCCGCGTCACCGAGTTTAAACACCTGACCGGACAACAACATTCGCAAACCAGCATTGTCTACGAATATCCGCGGGCGGAGGGAGACGCTTACTATCCGATCCCGCGTCCGGAAACCGCCGCCATCTATGCCCGATACCGGGAGCTGGCGAATCTAACCCGCAACACGCATTTCGTGGGGCGGCTGGCGACCTATCGTTACTACAATATGGATCAAGTGGTTGGACAGGCGCTGACCCTGTACACGAAAATCGCCAGGGTGGCGCGAAAAGCAGCAGCTGCGTATGAAACGGAACCGGCTACTTCTCCACGATTGTTGCAACGCCACCGGGGACCACATTCACGTTTAGCGGCGAACAGCGGGTCTTCCTTTCGGTACCGGCCAACAGCGGGTCCTCCTTCCGGTAGCGGCGATTGACCTCAATCGCCATGGCTAAACTGACTGCTTAAAGCAGTCGGTGATCGTGATCATGATCATAATCATGATCATGAGCAGGAGCATGAGCATGAGCATGAGCAGGAGCAGGAGCAGGAGCGGGACGGTCCCGTTACACCATGACCTGACAGAAACCGCGACTGGTGCTAGATTAACCGCGCGATGGATACACCAGAAATCACTGCCTATTTGAAGACTCATTGTGGTTGGAGCGGCGGCGTGCGTGCC
>DATFCK010000119.1:0-3716 GCA_035253185.1 Chthoniobacterales bacterium
TTCAGAACCGCTTTCGGCTGCCGTTTGTTTACCTTCATCACCGCATCCAGCAGGTGCATGCGGCTGCCCGCTTTCTCGCCGTGCGCAATTAACGCTTGAACATCTTTTGGAAAACAGCTTCCGCCAAAACCGCAACCGGCTTCGAGATAAGTCGTAAAAGGCACCTTAATTCGGTCGCCTTCAGATGTGACCGGACTCAGCCGTTTGTCCAGGTGCACTCCTCGCATCACATCGACCACATCCACGTTCCCAATGGCCGCGCAAAGATTCGCGATCTCGTTAGAGAAGGAGATCATCGTCGCCAGTAATCCGTTGGCCGTGTACTTTATGGTTTCCGCAGTACGCGGGTTAGTCCGGATCTTTTCGGCGTGAGCAAACGGCGCGTACAACAACTCCAGCATTTCCAGCGTTCGTTTGTCTATCCCGCCCAGAACAATTCGATCGGGATGCAGAAAATCGTTAACCGCTTCGCCTTCGCGAAGAAATTCGGGGTTTGTCCCAACGCCAAAATCGACTCCCGCAGTTTTCCCGGATGCCTTTTCCAGGATCGGCAGCACCACTTCTTCGGTAGTCCCGGGAACCACCGTGCTCTTCACAATCACGCTGTGATAGCTTTCTTTACCGGCGAGAACCTGTCCGATCTGCTGGGCAACCGCCTTCACATACTTTAAATCAATCGAGTTTCCATTAAACGGCGTCCCGACTGCGATCAGAGTGATGTCGGTTTCTAACACCGCTTTGCGCAAGTCAGTGGTGGTTTGGAACAAGTCGCGATTTTCTTTCAGCAGCTCCTCCAGTCCCGCTTCATAAAACGGCGGGATCCCGCGATTGATCAGATCGACCTTGGCTTGGTCGACATCGACGCAAATGACGTCATGTCCTTTTTCGGCGAGGCATACTCCCGAAACCAGACCCACATAGCCTGCACCAACGATAGAAACGCGCACTTGAGCGGACATTTAGAAGGAAAAATAATAAAAAGTCAAGACAATCCGGTCAGGCCCACGATTTTACGCGTGAACACCAGCTCGATTGGAATTGTACCATAATAACGTTCTCCTTAACCCGTCCTCGATCGCGATTCCGGGCTCGAAGCCCAGTTCGGATCGCGCTTTGCCGATCGAAGGACAGCGTCGCTGCGGATTGTCCGTCAAATATTCGCGATCGGCGCTGGCCTTCCTGATAACCTGGCCTTTATATCCTAACTGTTCACGCGCAATGTCCCGTAAGAGTTCGGCCAGCTCTAACATCGACACTTCGGGTGATTCTGTCCCGATGTTGTAGGCCTCGCCCGAGCGCCCTCGCGTCAGGATCTTGTAATAACCGATGATGGCGTCAGCCACGTAGCAGAACGTTCGGGTCGGCGAGCCGTCCGATAGCAAAACCAGGTCGTGACCGCTCAACAGGTTGGTCACGAAATCGGGAATCACCCGGCGGTCAGTCAGCTTTAATCCGGGACCATAGTTGTTGAACGGTCGCGCCACTTTGATTGGCAATTCATATTGGCGCGAAAAATTCACACAAAGCGTTTCGCCGTACCGTTTTGACTCGTCGTAACATGCGCGCGGCCCGGTACACGAGACATTGCCCCAGTAGGTTTCGGGCGTGGGAATCCGGTCCGGTGGCGGATCACCATAAATTTCGCTGCTGGAAAAAAACAAAAACCCGGTGGGCGCTTCTCCGTTTTCCTTCTGGCTTCGGGCTCGATCCAGAAGCAGCCGTAAACCCTGGACATTGGCATCCATGGTTTCGATCGGGTGCTGCCGGTAGAAGGCCGGAGAGGCAATGGAAGCGGCGTGAATAAAAAAGTCGAACGATCCGGCGTCCGCCGGCAAGGGAGCGGTGATGTCGTGTTGCAGCACCCGCAGCGTCGTGTTTTTCTCCGCGACTTTACCTAACCATTCCGGCACCCCACGGATGAAATTATCGCACACCGTGACCGCGATCGGGTTGCTGTTGTTAGTCGAGTTCCAGTGAAGAAGAACCTGCACCAGGTAATACCCCAGGAATCCAGCTCCTCCGCTGATAAACACGCGCCTACCGGCCATCCCGCCAAGTTCACCCTTGAGCGAGCTACAAATATACTCCAGATCTTGCCTAACGACGTCGTCCGATGTTCGCATGATGTTCTATTTTGACAATACCGGCTCGGCCGCTTCGGCCCGTGTCCGGCACTCGGTCGAGCCAAAGAAATGTTCGTCCTGTTCCGCTCGTAACCGCTCCACCACCCGCCCTCCGGCGAGCTCAACATCGGAATAACGAATCACGGCATCGCGCCCGATATCGCGTTTCAGTTTGCAGCCTTCAGCCAGCCCGATCGGCAACAGACCCTGCGAGTGAGCGGCCTCCGCATTCTCGCACAGACCATAGGTCATGTAGCCGCCCAGCCCGTCCAGAGTCGTCCCGGCTTTCAAATCAATTTTCGCCGCGCTAATTACGTCGACCCTTGGACCGTAATTGGCCGCGATCGGCGCATCATTGAACAGCGCCACCCGCGCAACCGACAGCGGAACTTCAAACACCGTCAGATGATACGGCACATAAAAACTGTAAAGTGGACCTTCACCAAGTTTGCCGTAATCGAGATAAATCTTTTGGGTGTCATCGTTCCGCGCGGCAAAGACAAAAACGCCGGGACTGGGCGCAGCCCCCACCACGTAATCCACGATGCCACCGAGCTGTTTCAACTTTTCGACGTCGAACTTGGAGGTCAGCTCGTCGATGTGCCCGGTGTGGTCGTATCCAAGCATGCCTCGTTGGGCCACGCACATCCCGGTCGCATTCGCGACGATTGCCTGCTCGAACGAAATCTTGGTTCCATCGGCAAAACTCGTGACCATGTGCGGCGTTTGTCCCCATTTTTTGGCGAACCCAGCCTGGGTGGTTGGATTGCGATAACGATCCTGTAATCCCTTGATATTTCCGCAAACAAGCGGCGTTAGGCCGATACTCTTAACAAACCGATACAGATTGAGCTGCACTCCCGGCTGATCGCCATCGCAGCCGGTTAGGATGACGCCCGCCTTATCTGCCCGCCGCTTCAAAATCGGCCCCACCGTTCCGTCGACCTCGGCATTCATCATCACCAGATGACGTCCGTTTGCGATTGCCGACTCGGCAAAGTTCGCGCCGAATTCCACCGCCCCGGTTGCGTCCACCAGCACGTCGATTCCATCCGCTTCCGCCAGCAAATTTGCGTCGCCGGTAACGGCGCATTCGTTAGTCTCAATGGCAGTTTGAAGTTTTCCGCGGCTCTCCACCATTCGCGGATTCAATCCGGCCGCAGCACAGGCTGACTTTGCATTCTCCGGATTGCGGCTGAACACGGCCACCAGCTTGATACCCGGGGTGTATTTCGCGAGCTGGTTGATAATCCCCCGGCCCATGAAGCCGGCTCCAGCCAAACCGACTGTAACCGGTTTACCGGCGGCAGCCCGTTTTTGCAGAGCGGTGTCGACAATAATCATGCGCGTTCGGTCTTCGCGTTCGAAGAAAAGCGGCAGTGTCGCGGTTAATTCAGGAAGCCGGTGTAACCGGGGTTAACCACCTGAAGATGGTCTCTGAGTTTTCCGACCAACTTATCGCGAGTCGCGTCCCTGAGATACAATTCTGCCCAGACGTCAAACAGCAGGATCTTGAATTTCAAATGGTGGGGACATTTGTCCATCATCCAGCCGGTCTGATTTCGATCGAGTTCGAACAGTTCCGAAAACGCC
>DATFCK010000120.1:0-2427 GCA_035253185.1 Chthoniobacterales bacterium
AAAGCTGCTGCGCGCAAGCAGCGCGGAATCGAATTGGAGACGGAAGTTCAAATCGTGGGGGAGGACGCATGACCATGTCCTGCGCGCATCGCGGAACTCCGGGCAGCACAGGCCGCCAGCCTGTTGGCGAAGGCGGCCCTGCCTTCGCCAACTTTTCCAATAAAACTTTTTCGGCGCAGCGGCCAAAACCTGCAGGCTGGCAACCTGTGCTCCCCAATCCAAAACACGCATGACCGCGCTGGCTGGAAAACACATTGCGGTGTTGATGGGCGGGCCCGGTTCGGAACGGGATGTATCGCTGGCTACCGCTGCCGGCGTATCGAAAGCGCTCCGATCGTTAGGCGCGAGCGTAACGGACGTTGACGTGAAAGATGCGAACTTCGTCCTTCCAGACCCGGTCGATCTCGCCTTCCTTACCATTCACGGCACGTTCGGGGAAGATGGTCAGCTCCAGCGCATTCTGGAGGAACGCGGCGTTCCCTACACCGGCGAAGGGGTCAGGGGCAGTGAAGTTGCGTTCGACAAGCTCCAATCAAAACGGCACTTCGACGACGCTAAGGTTCCCACGCCCCAGTGGGAAGCGATTCAACCGAGCGCGCGGCCGACCCTGTCGCTTCCGATCGTGATCAAGCCGCCGCGGGAAGGGTCGACCGTCGGCGTACACATTATAAAGAGCGAGCGCGAGATTGAAGCTGCGCTGGCGGACGTGGCTCGATTCGGCCGCGATATTCTGGTCGAAAAGTTCATTCCGGGCCGCGAATTGACCGTTGGAATTCTGGGCGACCAGGCGTTGCCGATCATCGAGATTATTCCGAAGGGCGGGTTTTACGATTTCACTAACAAATATCCGTTCCTGAACCCGGCGGCCGGGGGCAGTGCCCAACATGTCTGCCCCGCTGCGATCGATCCGGCGAAGACTACCGAGATTCAACAGCTCGCGTTGAAGGCGCATCGAGCGCTGGGCCTCGAAGTCTATTCTCGCGTCGATGTGATTCTGGCTGACGACGGCGGAATGTACGTGCTGGAAGCCAATACGATTCCGGGAATGACCGAAGCGAGTTTGTTACCGGAAGCAGCCGCCGCGGCCGGGATCACTTATCCGAACCTGTGTCACCGCATCATCGAGTTGTCGGAGCGCAAAAGCGGAGGTGCGCGAAAATGAGAGTTGTCGAAAGGCGTAATCGGCCGCGCAATCAGCGAGCTTCGAATCAGCGACAGCGCCGACAGCAACATTTGCTCGATGTGAAAGTGCGGTCACGCAGCGCCAGCCAGCATCGTAATCGACGCATCATCGTTTGGCTGTCGAAAATCGCGTTGGTGGTCGCGCTGGCGGCAGGCGCGTATCTCGGTCTGCGGGAAGGCGCGCGCCAGTTCTTCTTCGAAAATCCCGATTATCAATTGAAAGTAATCAACGTTCAGACTGACGGTACTTTGCAGCGAGAGCAGATTCTCAAAACGGCTGAGCTCCACGAAGGCGAGAACGTTTTTCAAGTTAATCTGGCGCAGGTTCACGATCGATTGCTGGAACTTCCGCAGGTCGACGAAGTTCAGGTCGTTAGGAAATTGCCGGCCGAGCTGGACATTAAGATTCTCGAACGCAAGCCAATCGCGTGGATTACCCAGGAGAAAGACATTCCCGATCCATTTGCTTCCGAGGCCGCTTTTCTGGTGGACGCCCGCGGCGTTTTAATGAAAGAGAAGAAATTGTTGCCCGAATATCTCGGGCTTCCCCTGATTTCGGGATGCACCACCGAAACTCTCGAGCCCGGCAAAACTGTCGAATCGCTCGAAGCCACCGCTGCGCTCGAATTATTGCGCCAGAGCAGCGGCAGTTACATGCAAACTCGATTTCAGATTCGTCAGATCGACGTATCCAAAGGTTACTGTCTTGTCGTTACCGATAAGAACCATTCAAAAGTGAGTTTTGGATTCAATCAGTTGGACGGACAATTGAAGCGGCTCGAGCAACTCCTGGTCTATTGCGACGATTCGAAACAGGAACTCGCCACCGTTAACCTGCTGGTGCAACGCAACATCCCGGTCACCTTTGCCAAGCCCGCATCGGAAGTGATCAACGACACTATCGATCCCGATGAACAGCCGCTGGTGATGAAGGCGATTCCGCTCAAGCCGCCGAAGGCCACCGCCGCGCCGGCCCACAAGCCAAAGCCCGGTCACCGTTCTTCACCGTCAATCAAACGCGCAATTCCAATCGAGAAAGGAAAGAAAAAAGGAAATGGCCAGTAACGATCTAATGGTTGGCCTCGAGATAGGCACGTCAAAAATATGTGTAGTCGTCGGCGAAGGCCGGCCTGACGGCACAATAAAAATCCTCGGCGTTGGGCAAGCTCCTTCCCGCGGCGTTCGCAAGGGCGAGATTGTCGATTTCGAGACCGCAATGAAATGTGTGCACGAAGCGGTGGTCGA
>DATFCK010000121.1:0-2946 GCA_035253185.1 Chthoniobacterales bacterium
CCTTGATCGAAGCGCTCGGTTTCAGTTGCAGCGGGCGATACAAAGCCAGGCCAAGAAGAAGCAATCCGGTATAAGCGGTTCCAACCCGATGTCCCGATACATCCACCAGCCCGTGAGTGGCGAAAATCAATGCGGCGATCAACGCCGCAAACCGGTATCGCTGGTTCGTCCCTTCGTGCAGCGGCAACACTCGGCTCAGCACCAAAATTGCCCCTAACAACACCAGCGCAACCGCGGGCCAGCCTGCTTCGGACCAGAGCCACAGCCAGTCGCTTTCCGGATGCAAAACGGTTAGGTCGGCGATCGATTCCTTGCGAAACATGGCAAAGATCGGATTGAAATTGCCGAGCCCGATTCCGCACCACGGCGAATTACCAAGGAGCTGGAAGGTGTCGTGAAAGATTTTCCAGCGGAAATCGCTGGTAATTCCGGGCCCGGCCGATCCCCATTGCTGAAACCGTTCCAGGGTCCGGCCGCCCAGCAACAGGACAGCGGTAACCAGGATCATCAGCAGTGAGATTCCGAGGGCCAGCCCAGCGGTTGAACGCTTCCGCAGCGCAACCGCAATTACCCACAGAAAACTGCCGCCAACGAAGATCGCGATGCCAGCCCGCGAAAAATTCAGAATGATGGCGGTCAGCAGTACTCCCAGACCGAGCACGCCTAATATCCACCGGACCCGTCCGGCCCGGAAATCATCCTGAGTGCAGGCCAGCAGGACGACGGCAGTGATCCCAAACAAATCGGCAGTCTGGTTTCGATTCGGAAACGGACCGAACCCGCGTTCGTTAGTCCAAAACGGAAACCTGGCGTGAGCATAGTACAAAAGGATGGAGAGCGCAGCCAGCGCCACCACCGCGTAGGCCAGCATCCGCAACACGAATCGCACTCCGCGGAGATCGAGATTTACGGTAGCGGCTCGATAAAACCAGCACACCCCTGCAATTAGACTAACGAGTGCGCCGGCGCTGATCCAGGGCTGTGGCGAAACGCTGTGGCCGATCTTGATTGCGAAATCCTCGGTCATGGCCGTTCGCCATGCCGGTACGAAAAACCATTGAGCGGGTAAAAACGACACCGCGGCGGCCAGCACGAACGCTACCAGGACGACATTGGTCACCAGCCCAAGCGAGAGCTGGGGCGGTCGAACGATGAGATATGCGCCCAGTAACGCGACAATGATACCTTCCGCCCATTTCTGGGTCGCCCCGCCCACAAAACAGGCGAAAACCGGTAACAACGCCAAAATGGCGTTGCTGACTTTTCCCCGGGCAAAGCCGACTCGCTGCCCCGCCTCTGAAGTTTCCCCTGACGCTGACATTAGCTGGCTCGGACTATCATGGTATGGGAGTAGCTGGTTCAGTGGCCCCGCAACGTCGCGGTGACAACGATGAGCAATCTAGCACGAGTTGAACCCGCGCGGCCATGGAGTAGTCTTTCGGCTCGACTGGCATAGCCATGGTTACGCAACGGACGGAAGGTCTCTACCGACTATTCGTACTTTGCCAGGTCGTTATCGTCGCCGCGCTGTTCTGGTTTGGCGTGTGGATAATGGTCACCTTCTACGCGCCGGCGGTCGAAAATCTTACCTTTCGACGCTACAGCATTTATTGCGGCATGCTCATTTTGGGGCTGCTGCTCGAAGCCCTCAGTCGATCAAAAAATTATCTCTGGCGCGACGAATTACTGCGGCCGCATCGCCTGAGTTTGCGGCAAACAATCGCCAGCGTTGGGTTGCTGGTTATTTACCTGGTCGCAACCAAGGACGCGTTCATTTCCCGAATCTTCTTCTTTAACTTCGTGCCCTGGCTGTACGTGGCACTCTTGTTTTCGCATCATTATGTGCCGGGTCTTCTGGCCCGGGGAGTGTTTCGACGGGAAGAGAAAACGCTGTTAGTCGGTCCGCCGCAAAAGGCTGCATATCTGCGCGACTGGTTAAAGCGGAAGGCCGATATCGGCCTGCGCACGGTCGGATTAATAAGCGACACTAACTCCGGCAACGGCTCTGCCGATCCGGACTTGCCGGTGTTAGGCGGACCGCAAGAACTGGAAAAGATTATTCGCGAGCGCGGAATCAACCAGGTCATTCTGCTGGAATTCCCCCTAACCGAGTCAAATCAAAACGCCATTCGCATTTGCGATCAGCTCGGCATCCGGCTGTTTATTTTAAGCGATCTGGAGGAGCGGTTGCGGCATTCGGTCACCCATTTCGAAGACGGCGGCTTCCGATTTATTGGGCTCCGGGAAGAACCGCTGGAGAATCCGTTGAACCGGTTTTGCAAGCGAGCCATCGATCTGGCGATTTCAATTCCGGTAATGCTGATTGTGTTCCCGCTTTTGTCGATTGTGGTCTTCCTGGCTCAACGGCTTCAGTCGCCCGGACCGCTGTTTCACGTCCAACGCCGGGCCGGGATGCAGAATCGGCAATTCGAGATCCTGAAATTCCGCACCATGCGGCCCGACCACGAAGAGATTGCCCGTCAGGCCAGTCATGGGGACGACCGGGTCTATCCGTTAGGCCATTGGTTTCGCCGGCTCAGCATCGATGAAGTGCCGCAGTTCTGGAATGTGCTGAAAGGCGAAATGAGCATCGTCGGACCGCGGCCGCACTTGATCGAGCATAACCAGCAGTTCTCGCAGCTGATGGAAAACTATCATGTGCGCACGTTTGTGAAGCCGGGCATCACCGGTCTGGCCCAGGTCCGCGGTTTCCGGGGGGAAGCGCGCGATCCGTCCGACATCGAGAACCGGATTACCTGCGATATCGAATATCTGGAGAACTGGAACTTGTCGCTGGAGTGCGACATCATTCTTCGCACCGTCGCACACGTGGTTTTCCCACCGCGCAACGCGTATTAGTCGCGCATTGGTCGTAGCGCGGATCCCCTTCCTCCGGGGAGCACAGGCTGCCAGCCTGTTGGTCTCGGCAGCTTGCCGACACAATTT
>DATFCK010000122.1:0-3271 GCA_035253185.1 Chthoniobacterales bacterium
GCGCGAAGTCATCGTTGACGGCGTGGTGGCGGGCATCGGCTTGGAGCCAAATACTGAACTTGCCTGTGCAATTGGATTAAAGACGGACAACGGAATCGTGGTCGATAAGTTCCTTCGCACCGGCGATTCGGATATTTATGCAGCCGGAGATGTGGCCGCGTTCTACAACCCAACATTGGGAAAACGCATGCGGGTCGAACACGAGGACAACGCCAACTCGATGGGACGCCTGGCGGGGCGGAACATGGCGGGGTTGATGGAGAGTTACGATCATCTGCCCTTCTTTTATTCCGACATGTTCGAACTGAGCTATGAAGCCGTCGGCGAAATCGATTCGCGACTGGAGATGTTTGCCGACTGGAAACGGCCTAACGAAGAGGGTGTTGTTTACTACTTGAAAGATGGGCGGGTCCGGGGCGTTTTGCTGTGGAATGTATGGGGACAGGTCGAAGCCGCGCGGCGGTTGATTGCTGAGAGCGGTCCGTTCACC
Source organism: Chthoniobacterales bacterium (assembly GCA_035253185.1). Lineage (GTDB taxonomy): Bacteria > Verrucomicrobiota > Verrucomicrobiia > Chthoniobacterales > UBA10450 > DATFCK01. The sequence goes on from DATFCK010000122.1 coordinate 491, forward strand.
AGCCGGCATTTAAGAGGACGTCTTGCGGCCAACGCCACATCTGGAAACGGCGATACGGTGCCGAACGTTCCACACGAAGCCGCCGTTTAAATCATGAAAAGCGAAACAAGCCAACTCGAACAGATCAAAAAATTCACGACCATTGTCGCGGATACAGCTGACTTCGAAAGCATCCGCCAGTTCAAACCGCAGGATGCGACGACCAATCCGAGTCTGGTTTACGCTGCCACCCAGAAGCCAGACTACCATCATTTTCTCGAAAAAGTCCTGGTGGATCGCCGGAGGGCAGGCCTAACCGGTGCGGCGCAAATTGAGGACATCATAGATCATCTGCTCGTCCGGTTCGGCTGTGCGATGCTTGAGATTATTCCGGGCCGGGTCTCCACCGAAACCGATGTTCGCTATTCGTTCGATGTCGAAGGATCGATCAGCAAAGCACGACGGTTGATCGAGCTCTATAAAGAACAGGGAATCGGGCGCGAGCGGGTGCTCATCAAGATCGCGTCCACCTGGGAAGGACTCGCCGCCGCCGAGCAACTGCAAAAGGAAGGCATTAAGTGCAACATGACTTTGTTATTTTCGCTTCCGCAAGCAGTGCGTGCCGCGGAAGCGAAGGTGCAACTCATTTCGCCCTTTGTCGGGCGCATCTACGATTGGTTCAAAGCCGCCAACAAACGCGATTACGCGGGCGCGGAAGATCCCGGAGTGCAGTCGGTGAAGGAAATTTACACCTATTACAAACACTTCGGTTATGAGACGGAAGTAATGGGCGCGAGTTTTCGTAATGTCGGGCAGATTCTCGAGCTGGCCGGCTGCGATCTGCTCACCATCAGTCCGGAATTGATGAAGGAGCTTTCCGAGTCGCGCGGTGAAGTGCAACGCAAGCTCGCTCCGGAAAATGCGAAGAGCGCAGAAGTAACGCGTTTACGACTCGATGAAAAGAAGTTCCGTTACCTGCTGAATGAAAACGCCATGGCGACTGAGAAAACGGCGGAAGGAATTCGGAAGTTCGCGGCGGACATCGTCAAGCTCGAGAAATTGGTAGCGGATAAAATCGCGGGCCTAGTTTGAACGGGCGTCGGTTGGAACAATTATCCGACCTCGTTTGTGGATACCCATAGGTTTCAATCTTCGATTTCAGAAAGGTAACAGGGCGGGCTGGCGCATTTGATCTGGTCGTCTTGGGCGCGCGTTTTGTTTCCGAGGTGTTGGTGGCCCGAGCTTTGCGTCACGCCGCGCTGGATCCGACGGCTTTTGCTTGAGGTTCGACTCTGGCGGCAGGTCGATGCCCTGGGCTTTTTCCGGGCAGCCATCCTTCTTACCTAACGATTACGACAGCTTTCATTTCCGGGTGGAATGTGCAGGCGTAGGGAAAATCCCCTGACTTGGTGAAGGTATGCTTCCATGATTTGTCGGAGTCAATCGAAGCCGAATCGAATGTCGCGGAGGTGGCGGTGTGGGGAGTGATGTCTTCGTTTTTCCATTCGACTGTATCCCCCTCTTTCACCTCAACCGAGGGCGGATCGAATTTCATATTCTTGATGATTACGTGCACAATCGACCCTGCCTTGGCGTCTGCGCCGGTTGCGGCGACAGTAGCTGCCTTGTTAGTGTCGGCTGGAAGTGATTGCCCATTCGGTAACGCAGCCGCTGCATTACCTGAACTGATGCTGGCATCACCAGAGCCGGTGCCGTAATGAGACCAAAAAAATCCGGTAAAGAAGATGGCCAGACCGCAAACTACCAGGGCCCATAGCGGGAATGGCTTGATCGTTAGGCTGATGTCGCCTTGCTTGCCAGCAATCGCTGAATGCAACCTTTGAACGTTTGCCCGGTCGTCGTAATCCCGTCCCTGCCGGCGCGGTTCCGGCGACGGTGATCTCACCGCCTCGATCTCATGTATCCGGGGAGGGCTGTCGTGAAGTGTGGTCATCGAGTCGGTCCGGTTGGCCGCGACTACGCGGCGGGAGTAATGCAGTCTCTCCCGCCGCGCAATTCGCGTCGCCGCTTACTTGTTTAGTGATTTCTGGAGATGCTTGGCATGCTCCAGATGCGAGGTGAAGATCGGCCCGGCGCTTTCGAGCAAGCTCTTCAGCTCCGTGTTCTTGGTATTAGGGATCAGCGTCTTTGTAACCACCCCGATGACTGCCTCGTGATAGGCAACTTCGTTGTCGACATACGCTTTATCGAACTCAGCGCCGCTCAAGCCTTTGAGCTTTGCCAACGTTGCATCGCCATCGGCTTTCAGTTTTTTGCTGGTTTCGCTCTCCTCAGGCGTCACGCCGAGTTTCTTAGCGAGAGCGGCGGCTTTGGCATTCACCGCGGTGTGATCGCGGATCATGGTTTGGGCGAAGGCTTTCACTTCTTTGCTGCTCGCCTTCTGCGCAGCGAGTTTGCCGGCGTCGATATCGACGGTATCGGCCACGACCGCGATCATGGCGATTTGAGCATCGTTAGGCGGGGAAGTATCTGCGGCCTGAGCGCAGGTGAAAGCGGCCGCCGCGGTGGAGGCGGCAGCGATAATGGCGATTAGTTTCATGGTGGTATGTGGTTCTCCTGTTGGTTGTTCCTGAGCGCCGGAGCTGGGTTTGAGTTCCCGCGCGTCTGGGGAGAAACTCACACCCTTCCCTGAATAAGTCAATATATTTATTAACTAATTGCTTTTCCATGTTTCTCGGGGAACGGCTCGTATCTGACTGTCGAACCCGGTTAAATGGATCAGGCGTTGCGCGCCTCTGGCGGCCGACCGAAGATCGTGATCCTTCGAATGCGGAATGTGCC
>DATFCK010000123.1:0-2366 GCA_035253185.1 Chthoniobacterales bacterium
GCCATGGCCATGGCCGGTCGGTGACCGGCCGCTACCGAACGGAAATCAGCGCTGGAATGGCAAAGCGAGAATGTCGATAGACAGCGGAGCCAGCAATTCTGCCGGATTGGAGGATTTGCTGAACTGGTTTGCCGAGCATGGCCATGGCCGGTCGGTCGACCGGCCGCTACCGAGCAGAAATCAGCGCTGGAATGGCAAAGCGAGAATGTCGATAGACAGCGGAGCCAGGAATTCGTCCGGATTGATGATTTGTAGAACTGGTTGTGCCAGATTTGCAGCCAGAAAACTCAGATCCGGAGTTGGAGCAATTCCCGCCTGCACTTGAACGCCACATTGGCCTAACTGTTGAACAACGCTCGACACTTTTTGTTCCAGATTATCCATCCGAGTGAATTCCACGGTCCAGATACCGGGCGCAGTTGCTTCCACATTCGGGGTCAGGCTGAACGCATACTGTAAAAGGAGATTGCCTAACGCGTGCTCCTTCGCTGCCGACCGGCTTTTGATTACCAGCTCCAGACAGCGTGCCAGCCCCTGACTGGGCGACATCCCGATTCGAACCCCGGCGTTGTCGGCGGTCTGGTTGAGCTGAAGGATCAGCGGCTTTGCTTCTTGTTCATCGATCAAGGCAATCGGCGTAGAACATGAAATATCCGCGTGCCGCACAACCGCCTGAAGGAAAAAATTCGGGACGTAAATGGTGGCGAACATAAAACCACTAATTCGTTAGCCACAGATGAACACAGATGGACACAGATTCAGAAGATAAGACGTCGATACGCGACCTTATGGCGTCCGAAATTCACTAAAACGCCCAGCTTCAAACCAGAGGGTCTGAGCAGGTTGAGTAATGGTGCCTCATCGCGTTTATCATATTGCGCGGCGATCTTAACTTCGACGATGACAGCTTCGTCGACGATTATATCAACGTCGTAATAACCGACCGGTACGTCCTTGTAGTTAACGTTAATTCGCTTTTCGAGTTGGTGGCGACGACCACGCCGGTTCAGTTCGACCTGCAAAGAGTTCTGATACACTCGGTGCAAATAACCGTAACCAAGATCGTTGTACGCTTCGAACGCCGCGCCGATAATTGCCTCGGTAATATCCTTGTGCGGAAATGCGTCCTGCTGATCGATTGCGAGCATCTTATCTGTGTGAATCTGTGTTCATCTGTGGCTGCTCTGTTATCCGGCCGCACTCGTAAGTTTGGTGTCGAACGCGCGATGCATGCGCTGTACGCGGAATTGAAGGAAGGTCTCGGGGTTTTCCTGCTCGATGGCGCGGAGGTTCCATCCATTTTCGAGAACGATTTTGACTTGAGCGCTGCTGACCGTGTTTGATCGGGTCAGAACAACAAAAGCCGTCGATGTCGATTCGACCAGCCGCTGTAAACGATACCAGCTGGTCTGCTGAATTTTTCGCACTTCGTTAGGCGCATTCAGCACAAGATCGACGATAACAAGTGGAAAATTGCCGTCGCGCAAAAGTAAATCGGCGCTTTTAATCGCTTGAACCGTTGTCTGACAGCGAACCCAAAGGAGATGCCCCAACGCCTGATTCCCAATCGGCTGCGGATCGAACGAGTCGGTGCCATCGATCAGAGCCATAAAATAGCGGTCGCGACACGCGGCATGAACCATCGCTGCGAGCAATGATGCGCTCCCAGCGCTCAAATTTGGACTGATTAGCTCCGTGATCCCACCTTTGCAGAGGCCGCCGCCAATTGTCTGGTCCAGAGCCGGCACTCCGGTAATCAGGGAAGCAGGCGGAGGCGGCGGCGAAGACGGAAATCGTTCTGCCAGTAGAGCGCGGAGATCGACCAGCTTTGTTCCTGGGCGGCAGCCAATTAAATCAATTGGCTGGGTCGTCGAGCTTCTTCTACCGATTTCGCCGGCCAGAACGGTCTGCCCGATTTGAACCGGCTGTCCGCTACCGGTGGGGGTGACGAGACTTTTCCCACGGGTGACCATGGGAGAATTGTTCCATCGATCACTTATATGTTCAAGTGAACATTATCATGAGCCTGTTCAGCCGTTGAAAAGCGACTGAGTAACCAAGCCAGCCGCCCACGACTCATCACATGAGCGGCCTTGGAAACCGGGTGTGAAGCTTAAAAACCCCTTTGGCTGCAGCACCCAGGATCGGGTGCATTACAAGCCAGACGGCTTGATTGCTACCTTTTACGCCGACCCACGGCCTGTTTGCGCACCAGGGATATCATTACGCCCTGAATCCGAAGTTCGCGGGCAGGCAGCAAATCCGGGTAAGCCCGATTTTCGGCCTTCAAATAGGGCCGACCGTGCTCTACCACGTACCGTTTCAAGGTGGTTTCGCCATCGATGAGCGCAGCCACAATATCGCCG
>DATFCK010000124.1:0-3534 GCA_035253185.1 Chthoniobacterales bacterium
AATCGAGATCAGCCGCATGCGCAATTTCCAGTGCAGTCTCATTTGCCGCTTCCAGCATCTGAATCCCGACCGGCCCTGTGAAATTTTTTCGGATCTCGCGCGCGAGCATTTTCATCAGTAGCACCGCTGCCTCGGGCAATGGCGGTTTGATGTAGGGCAGATCGTGACTGTTCTCGAGCAAGATGGCGTCGACACCGGCATTCAGATAATACCGCACATCGGAAAGTGCCGAACTTACGATCGCGTTGTCATCGCCGGCATATCGCGGAGAACCCGGCAGCGGTTGAGCTGCGATCATTGCGGCAAGAAACTTTTCCGGCAGAGGGCGCATTTTCCTGAGTCTCTGAGGTTTTCGATTCGCTGTGAAGATTGAAACTACCGCCACCGCAGTAAGGCATTCAAAATCGGTGTTTCATCCGCAGCCATCTGCGGCTAAAAGAAAGATGATGAGTTCTGGTCTGCGCGATCGCGTCATAGCCGAATGGCGGGGACTACCCGATCCCAAGCCCCGCCCCGAACGCTGGAAAGCCATGGCCGAACTGCTGCCGGCGCTGATGCAAAAGCTCGGGCTACGGGAGCGGCTTCACGAAAACGAAGTGATGGAGGCGTGGGCTCAAATTGTAGGCGATTTCATCGCCGCCCACTCCACTCCTTCCGCCCTTCGAGACGGCACCTTGTACGTCAGAGTCCTACAGCCGGCCCTCCATTACGAACTGGAACAGATCTCCAAAGTCGAGATTTTACGGAAATTAAAGCGGCGGTTTGGGAGTAAAGCCATTCGCGACATTCGTTTCCGGGTAGGCTGATCGGAAGCATCAACGGTTTTCTTTTCGGGTTGCCCGAATTTGGTGGGCGGTTAGGCTGATCTCAGCCGCCTAACAATTTCTCTTGTGGTAACGCGGACGCTTTGGGTAAAAAATGCCGCAGCACCTTGCCGACTACTCATTTTTCTTCTTTGCCTGACCGGACCAGTCTCCGCCGTTGCCATTACTCATTATGGTTCCTAACTAAGACGAATTCGATTCGCCATTTGCGGCCATTGTTGTCGGCTGACCTGCTAGCCGTCTCAAACTCCGATACTTTGGTGTTCAGTTGAGAGATCAGTTCGTGAAAACGAGGCATTTCGCGTCAAGTTATCGAAACGTTGATCGATTCGCGGTGATCGACAATCGATCCAGCCTGCGGAAATCGCCCGTTCGAAATAGCGGAGAGCTGCGCCCGCATTTCCCAGGGAAGCTTGGATCGCCGCAATTCACTTCCGTTGCCTAACTTTAGGCTTGACCTGCGGAGTTAGACTGGTCAGACCGGTGCGTATGAAGACCTTACCTGGAACAACCAAAATCGTTATCGTATTGGCCGTTGCCGCCGCGGTCGGGCTGACCACTGTTCGAGCATTGTACGCGGCGAAGAAACCCAAGCCTTGTCCGAACACATTCCTGGTCACCTTCGGCCATGACGATCCGGCATGTAAAACGGACACCACCGAAATTCACAAAGGGATAGTGCACGGATTGGTGAAAAATCTGCCGATAGAATGCTACAGAGTGCGCTATTGGAAAGGCCACAAGCCCGATCCAAGCGGAGGCATACCGGCGGAGGAAGGCGAGCTTGAAGTACTAAAGTGTAAGGGCAAAAAGCAAATATCGGCTCAAGCTGTTCCTCCCATGATGCAAGCCAGTGGCGCACATGTAACGCAGCGCGCATATTTCGCGACCAAAGAACTAAAAGAAGAGTTTCTTAAAAAGGCGGGCATAACCGAATCAGAAACCAAGAAGAAGAAGTAAAAGACCGGCTACCCAAGCAGCTACCCTCCCGTTGAAGGTAAAGCGGATTTGGTTGATCTGGTTTTTCCTTCACTTTGCCCTAATCCTTGCCGTATCCGTCCGGGAAACGATTTGGGTTCTGGCGCATGGGCCTACCATCTCGCCGGCTGGCCTTCAGTCCTTCTGGCAACAAGCTGATAAGTTCGCATCAACGCTGAGTGGCGAAACTCCAGCGGCCAAGGGCCCTTTCCGGCCACTGCTCGCAGCGTATGAGCACTTCGCCGGCATTGAGGCCGGCTACGGTTATTTCGCTCCGAACGTAACGAATAGTTACCAGATCGGCTTCGAACTGCACTATCCGGATGGAAGATCGGAATCTGATGTTCCGGTGGTGAGTTCCCACGCCGCAGGTCTGCGCCTAGCCAGTTTACTCGACAAAATTGGGCGGACTGAGAATGAAGATACCCGCGAACTGATGATCAAGCTGCTCTGCCTGGCCAGTTTCCGGGAACATGCGGGGGCGCACACTATCCGGGCAGTCCTGAGCGAAGTGGAGCTGCCTGGCGCTTATCAGTATCAACGCGGTGAGCGTCCGACAAATCGCGAACTCATTGAATATACCTTTGAGCGCGAGCCAGCGGCAACGGTGAACCAGTAGCCGCTGCCTGGATCCATGACCCGGCGCGGTTTTCAAGCATTTCTGTTTCCGCCGGAAACAGATTCCTGGCTTACCATCCTGCGTGTCGGATTGGGTTTACAGGTGGTCTTTTTCTGCGGCTCTCTGTTCCGGGATTGGAATCAAATCCTGGCCCGAACCGGCAATGGAGTGATAAGTCGCGACCTTGCCGAAACGCTCGTTAGTCTGGAAAGCCCGTGTATTCCGAACGTCAGCTGGCTAACCAATATGGGCATGGTAGTCGGGCTGACCGAGCATACAACGATATCGTTAGTCTGGGTGTTGCTTTGCGGGTTTGGCGTGTTGCTGATTATCGGGCTTTTCACCCGGCTATCGGCGATTGGCGCATGGTTTATCTACCTGTGTGTAGTAAAAAGCAGCGATCTGCTGGTCTACGGGGTCGACAATCTCACCACCATTGGCTTGTTTTATCTCATGATTTCGCCACTCCCCGGTTCTCAATCACTGGACCACTTGCGGTGGCGGAAGAAAAGCCGCGATCCTGAGCTGTTAGGGTTCTTCCGCCGAGTCTTGCAGTTACACTTGTGCTTTGTTTATTTTTTCGGAGGTCTGGCCAAATGTCTCGGCGCCGGTTGGTGGGACGGTTCCAGCCTGTGGCGGTCGTTGATCAGGCCCCCGTTTAACGTCATCGATCCGAATATCCTGGTTCACTGGAAATCATTGTTTCCGGTCGGCGGCATGGTCATCTGCCTGCTCGAAGTTACCTACCCAATCTTCATCTGGCCAAACCGCACCCGCCTCGTTTGGCTGACTGGCATTTTGCTGATGCACTTCTCGATCGCAATTCTGATGGGGATGTATTTGTTTGCGGCCATCATGATCGTGCTGAATGTCGCTGCTTTCGGGCCGGGTTCTTTGCGCCGGCAACCCGCCGCGCGATGCGTTGTTTAATCTCGACGACGCAGGCCGCTGCTGAGATCATCCCGATTCTCCAGGAGGTTGCGTGAGCACCGCAGACACGTCGGCTGAACAGCCCCCCGATCTCAGACTCGAGATTGCTCACCTGCTGCTAATCGACGTCGTCGGTTACTCCACTCTGGTTGTTAGCGAACAAGTAGATTTGCTGCGCGATCT
>DATFCK010000125.1:0-7252 GCA_035253185.1 Chthoniobacterales bacterium
GGCCGACGGGGCTTTGGCCCAGGCCGGGCGAATTACCCCGCAATCACCCCCGCCTTTTTACCGCTAGTGCGCCGTTGCCGCCCGTTCCCGGATTGCCCGGTACTCCGGCAACTTATGATATTTGACCAGCCGGAAGCCCCATTCGATCAACGTCTCTTTGTCTTTGTCGGCCGACGCGATTTTCTTCAGGAAACTCGCGACCCGTTCCTTCAGCTGCGGTTGCTGCCCGGTATCGTCTAACAGTTCGAAGATTTCCATGGAGAGAAGCCAGTCGTTCGGGTGGTCGGCCTGCTGGGTTTCCCAGATTTCGCCTAACCGCTCGTAGCCCTTCTGGTTCTCCCGAATGTCCCGCACCTGTTGATAAAGGTTCTCCAGCTTTTTGCGTTTCGAATCCGAGGGCACTTTGATGGTGCGTTCTTTCGGAACCAGCGCGACTTCCAGATAGGCGTCCTTATCGGCGGCACCATTGAAAACGGACGTGATCTTTTCGCCGACGGCCATGTCGTACTCGCCCCAGGCTGGATCAAACAGACGAGTGTCTCCTTTTGTAACCGTGCAATTACTGAACGTGATCAAAACAAGCTTGCCATCCTGGCGCAGGATCTTTTCGACTTTGCCGTTAACCACAATTTCGCTGCCTTCAAATTCGATCCTGGCTTTGCGGCCTTCCGCCACTCCGATGCTGCGCAATTGATCATCGGTCAGGTTTTCGGGAGCGACACTCGTTCCTTTCCATCGTCCGACCGGACTGCCGAACCCATCTTTATGCCGGTCCTTACCATGGGTCGACAGCTCCTTATTTCCAAACGCCAGGGCGGTTGGTCCGGTGGTGCGCAGGTAGGCCAATTGCGGATTGGTCCGAGCCGGACTGGCATTGGTTGCGGATTGCGGATGCAAAGGCGAGTCGGACGTGATCGTGTCGCCGCTATTTGTGGTCGCTTCGGTAAAAATGCCGGTTACCTGCAGTCCGCTGGAAAACTCGCAGGTGGCGACGCGGTTGCATTCGATGGCCTTGTTTAACCCTTCCAATCCGCCGACCCGATAGGCCATGGTACCGGCGAATTCTTCCAGCACATCCATGAGATGCTTAAAGTCTTTGCATACGAACAACTGAGGCTGCTTTGTGGTGATATCGAAGGCCTGGTTCTTCGCGTCGATCGAGTAGGGGATCTTCTTTACGTTGGTCTCCAAACAGCTTACCGACTCGCCTATGGATGACAGGAGACCGGCGCCATAAATTTTCGGGCTTTCCAGCGTGCCAATCAGGCCGTATTCGACTGTCCACCAGTGTAACCTCGACAACAGCGCCATCTCCGACGGCTCGCCCAGGTTGGCAAATCGGCGCTCCACTTCTTTGGTAGCTTCTTCGACTTTCTTCGGGTCGCTGTTAGGCAGTTCCTTCAAGATGGAAAGATGTCGAATCGCTTCATAAAGCTCAAAATCCTTACGGGTTTGCATCGCTTTAGCCCCAACTTCGCCGAAACGCTGGAGGTAGTTGGAATACTCGCGATCCACAATGATCGGGGCGTGCCCGGCGGCCTCATGTACGATATCGGGGGCCGGCGTGTACTCGATGTGATGGATTTGGCGCATGTCACACGCGATCACCAGAACCTTGTAAGCTTGGAATTCCATGAACGCGGCCGGAGGAATAAAGCCGTCCACCGCGACCGCGCCCCAACCGATCTTACCCAGGATATCGTTCATCTCTTCGATGCGCGGGATGCGTTCGAACGAGATGCCGGTATCGAGCAGCCCCTGGAAATAGACTTTGTGGGCATATTCGCGCAGAAAAAAGATGTTCTGGCGCATGATGAATCGCCAGACCGCATGATCGACCGAAGTGTATTCGTCATAACGCTGATCGACCGCGAACTGAAGAAGATGCTTGGGGAGGGAACGGACGGCTTCATTGGTGAGGCTGTATGCGTTATTGCTCATAGATCAGAGGCCCTCCGGCTGACACTCTACTATTATAGAGTACGGAGAGATGAGCGCAAAGGGGAAGGGCGCCTGGGAACCGGGAAGCAAACGTCGAACACCGAACACCGAACACCGAACGCCGAACACCGAATGAAGGTGGCGATTTCAACGCCCAAACGCGTAACTACATAAAGGCTGCGCCTCACGCGGTGAACGCTTGCTGCGTGGAGACCTTGCTTCTTAACGCAATCCAAACACACAACGGAAGAGAAGAGTGAGGCGCCAGAAGCAAACGCACCGCCCGAACTGCTAGCTTCTAGCTTCGAACTTCGATCTTTTGGCGTACGAGCGCTAAAAGATAATGACCGTATTTCCCACGCTAACGAGATCTTTGACTCTGGCTGCGTCCCAGTTGGCTAACCGAATGCATCCATGGCTGGCGGCGCGCCCGATCGTTTCGGGGTTGTTGGTGCCGTGGATGCCGATGCCGGGTTTGTTGAGCCCCATCCAAAGAACCCCAACCAGGTTGTTAGGTCCGGGCGGCAGATTGTAAAAATTGTCGCTGCGCACTCCGTGGTTCAGCATCGCTTCGTCGTAACGGAACCAGGGCCAGACCGCCGCGCCAAGGATTTTCCAGGTTCCGACCGGGGCTGGCAGCTTTTGCGATCCCGGGGTGATCGGAAAAACGCATACCAGTTGGTCGTTATCGAAAACTTCGAGCAAGCGCTCCTTGGTATCGACGAATATTTTTCGAGTCGCGAATGCCGGATTCGGTTCCAGCTTTTGTTCGGTGACTTTCTCGATCTCGAACGGCAGGACGTTAGGCACTTTCAAGGCTTCCCCAGGTTGAATTTTGTCCCAATCTTTCCCCGGATTGAGTCGCTCAATGAATTCCTGGGCGGAATGATAACGCTCGGCCACGAATTCGAGGATCGATGTGTAAGGCTGAAACTTCAGTTTTGCCTGCTCGGCGTGATCGCTCGGCAGTGGACCGACGAATTTCAAATCTTCCGGCCGAATCGTATAAGTCGTGTAAGTGGCCGGTACCTGGTCGAATAACCAGGAATCGACCGCTCCCGTCTTCGGCATGGCATGCGCGTGTTTATAGGAAATGAGCGCTTTCCGAAAAAATTCCCCCATTTTTCCGTCGATTTTGCCCGGACCAAAATAGGCGTTATCTAGAAAGATTTGCAGGCGGGTGGCGGTTTCTTCGTCATAGTTAGGCAGCGCGACTGGGAAAACTTTTTGGGCCGGCGGAGCCGCGGTCCGTTTTTGCGCAGGAACAGTTGCCGGCGGCGCTGCGACTGTGCGGTCACGGGCAGCGGATCTCGCTTCGGCTTGGGCGAACGCAGACGACAGAAGCGTCAAGCTCATGCCGGCGCAGAAGACAAAAACGAATGACGAACGACGCATGACGACTGGGAGAGCGGACCGGCGGCAAAAAGATGTCACTGGTCGAAAGCTATGGCGTCGGTTGGAGGTGGATGCAACTGGAAGTCCAGAGCTCATTATTAGCTGCGCTCAGAGTGCTTCGGCGTTCCAGAAATGGGACGTTGCAATCCCAACGTCGGCAAGGAAATCTGCGGTTCGATGATGTCGAGGTTCCGTAAGTTGCTTGTTCCGAAGCGTTAGTAACTTTCACTTCGGCCTGGCACGTGCCCTGCAAACGTCAATCGCCGCGCGGTGTCCGCGCCAACCCTAACGCTTATGATCCCACGTTTATCTTTTCTCATTTCATTACTCATCAGCAGCGCAATCACAGCGCTCGCTACCAGCGAAGAAATTGTCCAGCGCCACTTGGACGCTTCCCCTGGCGGCAAGCTGATAGTCGATGTCGATTTCGGCACCGTCGAGGTATCTGGTGGCCCCGGCGACAAGACGGTTGCCGTGAATATCCGGCGAACCGTGGAAATTTCGGATAAGGCAAAGGAGAAGGAATTTGTTGCCGCGGCGCCGATTACGGTTTCGCAGGAGAACAATGTGATCACGGTCCGGGCGCGCAGTAACCGACATTGGGAATGGAACGATCGCCACACCCGAATGGAAGCTCGTTATTCGATCCAAGTGCCGAGGAGCTTTAATGCCGACCTTCATACCGGTGGCGGCGCGATCCAGGTGAGCGATGTGTCCGGGAAAGTCGAAGCCAATACCGGCGGAGGAAAGCTAAAGTTTAGCCGGGTTGACGGGTCAACTGATGCCAAAACCAGCGGAGGCGCCGTTAGTCTGACCGATTGCGATGGTGCCATCCAAATCCAATCGTCTGGCGGAAGGATCGTGGCGAATGGGGGCAAAGGATCGTTGGACGCGCAGACATCCGGCGGTCAAATATCGGTTCGAAACTTCGCTGGCCAGGTAGACCTGGTAAGCAATGGAGGCCAGCTTATTTTGAATGAAATTACCGGCCCCATCAGCGCCAGGACCGGCGGCGGCCAAATCAACGCGACCGTTTCTGCAGCTACGGATATCAAACTGGAGACGGGCGCCGGAGCCATCACAGTAGGAATTCCGGCTAACGGCGGATTCAACGTAGATGCCCGGTCCGAAATCGGCGGGGTCACCACCGACCTCCCGGTGAATGAAGGACGCCATGATCGCGATACCCTGACCGGCTCCATCAATGGGGGCGGAAAAGCGTTGTTCCTGCGGACCAGCGCAGGCAGCATTAATATCAAAGCCGCCGCGACCGAAAGAGCATCGCGCTGAATCCCCGGGGGAAGCTCCGTTAGGCGAGAGTAAACTCAACATCCAGCCCTCTGCCGTCCAGGCTTCGGTGGCGGGCTGCTCAACGCTCGATGCGGACGAGCGAGCAACGCCGGCCCGCTGATACGTCCATATGCCGGGCACGACGGCTACCGCGCGTCTGCTTTCGGGAACATGACCCGGTCGGGCTCGGCGTTAAGGGCGGCGAGAAGTTTAGGAATCAACCGCGTTTTTATTGAACCGGCTTCGCGGGGCGGCACCAAATAGCGGACGATGGCATTCACCCAGGTGATTTCGTCCACCCGAAAGATCACCCGGGGATGGGCGCGGACCTCGAGCTCGTCAACCGGCGTGCGCGCCAGTAATTCACGAAAGATCTCTACGCGTTGCATCATGTCCTTGCCGAGTTCCTCCTCCACAATGCGCTGCATTGTGTCAGCCACAAATTTCAGGTCGCTCTGATAGGCAATTTGAAATTTTATTTCGTTCCAGATGTAGGGAAAAAGCGGCCAGGAATAATTCCACACCATGGTGTCGAGCACTTTCTCGTTAGGGAAGCGAATGACCCGGCCGCTCGGGTGATCGGTGGACAAGTACTGACCGCCGAATTCCCAGAGCGTGGTATCCAGATAGCCCACGTCGATGACGTCGCCGGTGGCATCGCCGATCTTTATGCGATCACCAACCCGAAATGGGCGCCTAACCAGGATATAAATCCAGGCGATGAAACTCTTCATCGGCGTTTGCACGGCCAGGCCGATGATGATCGAGCCCACCCCTAGCGCGGTGAGGGCGGCGTACCAGTTCGCGAAAATCATCGACGCAATGACGACGACGACCAGGATCGAAATGAGCAGGTTTTGAATTCGCTCCAGGGTGAAGCGAGTAGGAGCGTCGCGGATCCGGCCGATTGCGTAGACTTTTATCGCTTTGGCTACGGCAAGAATTGCGACAATCAGGGCGAAGCTGCGAAGCAGCCGATGCGTCAGGTCTACCTGCGGCCGCGGCAGTGGAATAAACCTCGAGCCGACCAGCAGATAAAGGACAGCGGCGGCGCCGATCAGCAGCGAGTGGGTAACGAACCAAAGTTTATCTTTGGTCTCGGGCGCGACCTTTTGCACGGCCTTCTGACCGGTGGCGCGGGCGAGTTCGTCTCGCACCTCCGGCTGCTGACAAAGCTCTTCGGCGGTCTGCGGCATTGGTTCGCGACGTTAAATCGTCAAACCGCTGAACCGTTAAATCGGGTCAGGCGGTCAATACTGAATCGTTTCGGAAGCAGGGTTGGATGCGTAAACAGCTGCGGGCGAATGATCTGCCGCAGGTTACCGCCGGAATGACGAGGTTCCCGCCTGCGGTCAGACTCCGGCGCGGCAAGCGAATGACCGATGGCAGGTTAAAGCGGTTGGAAACCTTTCCGCTCGCAATTCGTCATCCCTCATTGGCATTTTCTTCGGTCAAAACCCAGCAGCGAAGAACCTCGGCGATGCTCCAAGCCTGGGCGATGCAACCACCGGCGAAGTGCGGCTCGTTAGCGTCGAATACTTCGCTGATTGTGCCCACGCCGTTGTCGCTCAGATGCTGCGGAAAAGTGTTCAGGAAATTGCGGGCGCCTTGGTGATTGCCCGGATGCACGCGCAACCAGGCATCGATAAACGGTCCGATCAACCAGGCCCACACTGTGCCTTGGTGATAAGCGCCATCCCGCGAACGAAGATCGCCGCTGTAAATTGGTTTATATTCAGGATCGTCCGGAGCGAGGGAGCGTAACCCGACCGGGGTAACGAGTTTCGTCTGGGCAACATCGAGAACGGCAGACCAACGGCTCTCGTCCAGCACCGGATGATCGAGTGACATGGCAAAGAGCTGGTTAGGCCGGCAAGAGATATCGTAGGAACCCTTTTGACCGTTGCAATCAACGACATCGTAAAGATAACCGCCATCGTTGTACCAAAACCGTTCGTTGAAGGAAGCGCGCGCCTTGTCGGCCTGTTCTTCATAGCGTGCGCAACGGTGGTCGTCGCCGGTCTTTCGCAACCAGCTGGCGAGAAGCCGCAGCGCGTTGTACCACAGGGCGTTGATCTCGACCGCTTTCCCGCGTCGGGGAGTAACCACCCAATCGCCCATCTTGGCGTCCATCCAGGTAAGTTGATAACCCTCCTCGCCCTGGACGAGCAGACCGTCATCCGGATCGACGTGAATATTGAACTTCGTTCCAGCGATATGATGCTCGGCAATATCGACCACGATCGGTAACAGCAGCTTAAGCGTGGTGAGATCGTTAGTCGCCCGTAGGTAACGATGGAGGGCGTGAAAAAACCACAGAGTTGCATCGGCAGTATGATACAAGCCCTGCTTGGCGCCATCCGGAAACATGTTAGGTATTAATCCGTCGCGGACATAGTAGGCGAATGTCCGCAGGATATAGCCTGCTTCCAGCCAGCGCCCGGTCGTTAGGGTCAATCCTTCCAGGCTGATCATGGTGTCCCGACCCCAGTCGGTAAACCAATGATAACCGGCTATCACCGTGCGCACTTCGTCTCCAGCGGCATGGGCGCGAGCCGCCTCCTCGAAGCGTCCGGCCGGGGTAATCACGAATTGGTCGGACGCGAACGTTAGTTCGGCCGCGAAG
>DATFCK010000126.1:0-4200 GCA_035253185.1 Chthoniobacterales bacterium
ACGTCATTAATCGTCCGTTCAGCGTTCGCCAGCGCCATTTTCATGGAATACTCCAAACCCGATCCGTGAACGTCAGGGTCCAGATCGCGCTGCTTGCTGTAGCCGATTATCTCCAGATAGGGTTTCGCCCCGCGCGCTTCCGCGACCTCAAGGTTTTCTAAAATGAAAATTGCGGCTCCCTCAGAGATGACGCCGGAATCACGTTCCAGATCGAATGGCCTGCTCGCTTTGTGCGGCTCATCATTTCGACAGGAACTGAGATTGGCAGCGGTAAAACTCGCCATCGCTATCGGCGTAATCGGTGCGTCGGTGCCGCCCGCAACCGCAAAATCCGCTTCGCCGGCTCGAATCAACGCGGCCGCGTCCGCCACCGCATCGAGCCCAGAAGGGCACGCGGACGAAATCGTTATTGCTTTGGCAAAGGCTCCAATCCGATCTGCTATCACATTAGCCGGAGCTTGAGGTAGAGACGTTGCACACGTCGAGGGCGAGACCCGATTGGTCTTGTCGTGGCGCAACATTTCCAAAGCCCGTTCCAGGATATCCATCGAATTCATGCTCACACCGATGATGACCGGAACTGGACTTGGTAGCGAAAGCCGGTGCGGATCGAACTTGGCGTCTCGTAACGCCATCATGGTGGCGGCGTAAGCGAGCTGGGTATGTCGCGCCATCCGTTTCGGTTTTAGTTCCGGCTCGATGTAGTTCAACGGATCAAAATCCTTAACTTCACCCGCGATTTGGCTCTTGAAGCCGGTGGGATCGAATAGCGTGATCGGTCCGATGCCGCTGCGCCCCGTCAGAATCGAGTCCCAAAACGGCAAAAGCCCAACCCCGTTAGGCGCGACCACGCCAATGCCGGTGACTACGACACGATTCCGATGGCCATTTTTCCTGCTCATGATTGCCTCCTGAGATTCATTTCGAAATAAGCTGCGGAAATGCTTGTGAGTACCGACAAAGTTGAGACTCGCTCGCCCGCTAGACCTGAAACAGATGGTTTCAGGCTCGGGTCGATTCTAGGCGCTACATTAAATCCAGCCATTATACCTCCAGCGGTTAGTTTCCCTATCTTATTCACTAATCTGGATACTTATTCACAAGTTGCAGGTTGCACGCCAGAGAAAATAGTTTCACAGTTTGCCCGTCTGGAATGCCTTAACCACCATGGCTTTTCTGGTTCGCGTCTCCATTTGCGGCACGCTGCTAGCTTTATTCGCCGCCTGAATCCCGGATGAGCGCTGCCGCTGAACTGCCAAAAATCCTCGTAATTGACGACGAGATTGGGCCTCGTGAGAGCCTGCGCATGCTGCTTAAACCGGACTATAACGTGCAAACCGCCGACTGCGTCGAAGCCGGTTTGAAACTGCTCAAGGAAAAGCAGCCGGACACGATCGTTATGGATATTCGAATGCCCGGAATGACCGGCATCGAAGGTTTACGCAAAATTCGCGAGATCGATCCGCACCTTTCCGTGATCATGTTAACCGGTTTTGGCGCGCTCGAGACCGCCAAGGAAGCGGTCCGGTTGGGCGCTAACGACTACATTTCCAAACCTTTTGATGCCGGCGAAATGCGCGAGGTCATCGGCCGCAATGTCGAACGGACCCGCGTCCAGCGCGCCAGCGAAAGCGCCTCGTCGGAAATCAAGGAGCTCAACGCCCGTTTGCTCAAACAACTGGCTCAGAAAGAACGGCTGGCATCGCTCGGCCAGGCGTCGGCTGAATTCGTCCACGATCTCGGCAACCCGTTAACCATCGTTTGGGGTTATGTGCAGTTGCTGGCCAAAAAGCTGGAACGCCAGGAAGGTGGAAACTCGGTCGAAAAAGCCGCTTCGATTAAGGAGCTCGATATCATCGAGCAAAACGTCCGCCTCTGCCGCGAGCTGCTGACGATGTGGCAAAGTTACGGCAGCGTCGAAGCTTCGCCTCCGAAAGCGATCTCGGTGTCGGCGATTCTGCGTGAAGTCATCAAAAGCGCGGGCGCTGCTGCCGCGCAAAACGGCCTCGAATTGCAGTCCAACGTGTGTGACGACGAATGCACCATCATGGGCGACGCGGTCCAGATTAACCGCGCCATTCAGAACGTGGTCGTGAACGCCATCCAGGCGTCTTCCGACAAAAAAGGGCCAGTCATCATCGAGTGCACTCGAAAAGATTTCTATGTCGACATCCGGATCGAAGACAGTGGTTCCGGCATAGATCCATCCCAGATTAGCAAGATTTTCGATCCTTACTTCACCACCAAGCAGAGTAAGAGCGGGACTGGGCTTGGCCTCTACATCACTAAGAAGGTCATCGAAGATCACAGTGGCTCTATCAAAGTGGATAGCACGCCCGGCGTGGGAACGGTATTCACCATCCGGCTGCCGCTTCTAAACAGCTGAGGGCAGGGCAACTCTCCAGCTTGCGTTCTGGTCGAGGGTGCGGACGGCCGCGCTGCCTCTGATCCGACCATATTTCTGTTGTCACACCCTGCCGCGTCGGGTTTGCTCACCCCGTGGCATCGGACTACGCCATTGCGCCGATATTTTTGATTCGAATGGCGGGTGTGCCATTCGATCTGCTCGATAAACTAGCAACTCCCCGAACCACCTTCGCGGCCAGAAAGGCAATCGCCGCCGAGAAAGAACTGTCGAGCATTCTGGAGGAACTGCAGCAAATCGTTACCGCGTTACGCGATCAAGGCGGCGCCAAAGAGTACCAATCGTTGCAACGAGCGCTCCGGTCGAAATCCCCGGAACGTTTGGCGAATTTTTCTGCGTTCAAACCCTGGCGAGAAAAATTGTTAGGCATAGCGGAGGCTGCTCATCTGGCCGATCGAATGCTCGCCGGCGAATTAACCGCTGCCCGGCAGCATCTGTACACCATTGCCCGCGATCTTTTGCCTCGATACCTGGTGTTTGCCGATCCAGCCATGCGCGAGCGGGTGATGAAACAGGCGTCCGGGCCGGTTCTGCCACGAAACAAGGATGCCCGCGCGCACGAGCGTCATTTGTTGTTGTACATCCAGAGAATCTGCGCAAAAAATGACTCGCTCAGCGAATTTGGTCCGGAGAGTTGGGGCACGGCCGATCGGAAAATTGCGGGCGTGGTCATCGATCCACAACCCGGAGTCGCGGCGCGGGAAACATTTCTCGAACGCTGGACGGCGCACGGTGCCGCCGCGGCGATGAATGCGGATCCGAAAGTGCGCAGCGAACTCGCGCCACGTATTCATCCAAACTGCCGGCTCGAAGGCGATAGCATCGTGTTTTGCGATTCTGGCGAAAGCATTACCCCGACGCCAATGCAGCTCGATTTGCTGCGCCAACTCGATCCTCGAACGCCCGCGCATGTCTTTAGTGACCGTATGGACGACCTGGCCCTGCTCGCTCGAGAAAACTTAATAAAATGGGAAGTGGAAGTCCCGGCGATGGATGCTCACGCTTTCGATACCTTGGTTACGGATGTCAGACGGTGGCGGGACAATCCTACCCGATCCAGATGGCTTGGCCTGCTGGAGCCAATCGCCGATCTGCCAATTCGATTCGCCAAAAATACCGCTACCGAATCGCGAATCCAGGTTATGGATGAAGCCCGGGCGGCTCTAAATCAGTTAGGCGTGATCCGCGGCGGTTCAAATCGCTTCCTTTACGCCGCCGCCAATCCGATCGGCGAGGAATGTTTTCGCCGCACTAATTTTACGATTAATCCGGCGATGTTTGACGAGGTAGTGCAGCAGGCCGCGCCCTGGATCAACTTGTGGCGGGATTGCTATGCCTTCGTTGCCGACAGGGTTTCGGCCGGACTGCGCCGGCTATTGGAAAACTCGCCAAGGCAGGACGGCCGGGTTCCGCTTCCGATGTTTCTGCGGTTTTGCGCGGAGCGAAAAATGCCGTTAACCGGCCCGGGCCTGGTCGGATTTGCTCACCTGGCGTTCCACGAAGTTAAGGCAGCCTTTCGGGAGTTGTTCCAGGACCGCGGCGGGCTGAATGAGTGGCAGTTCACTGAGGAAGACAGCCAGTTTGTTCGCCGGAAATTTCAATACTCCAGTTTCGACGAGTTCACCTATCCATCGGCTGATTTGCAATTGGCTGCCCGCTCGGTCGACGCAGTCGGCCGAGGGGATTATCAATGGATCCTGGCGGAATTGCATCCCCCGGTGGCTCTGCTTCATCACGGCTTTTACTGGTCCTGCCCCGATAAGAAAGGCCTGGCC
>DATFCK010000127.1:0-3127 GCA_035253185.1 Chthoniobacterales bacterium
GTGAATGGGTCGCTACCGGCTTGTTCTCGCCCGGCAGCTAAGGCGGGATCGGCCGTTCCATCGGCGAGGTTCATCCAAGCCCCGAAGCTTTCGGGGTCATAATGAACGGCTTCGCCGTTTTAGCTGGCCATCGCCCGCAGAGCGGCCGATCCACCTTGCCGATTTACGGCCAGCTATCCGCTGCCGGATCATCCTGAAAGAGGCCTTACAGTTCCATCCGCGTTTGAGCGTAGCTATGTCATCCCGACGGAACTGAAGGGCTCTCTTCCGGCAGCTGCCGGATGGTCAACGTCACGCCAGCAGGAGAGACCACGCCTGCAACGGGCAGGTCTTTCGACTTCGCTCAGGACGACGACCTTAGAATTCTTCGTGTTGGTTGTTCTGGGATTGTGTAGCTATCGGCTCAATCCGGTCCAGCTTTCAGCCGCCGGATCGTAATCGAGCAGCTGGTAAAGTTCTTTCCGCGTTTGCATTCGGTCCAGCCACTTGGCCTGGGTTCCGCTGCGCTTTAACTCGGCGAAAAATTCGGCTGTTGCCTTCATCGCGACGCGAAAAGCGGTCATCGGGAAGATGACCATGCGATATCCGAGTTCCGATAATTGATCGAAAGTTAACAACGGGCTTTTGCCGAACTCGGTCATGTTCGCCAGGAGCGGTTTATCGATCGCGCGGGCGAATTCGCGAAACTCGTCTTCGGTCTGTAACGCCTCGGGAAAAATCGCATCTGCGCCCGCGGCAACGTATTTCTTCGCCCGGTCTACTGCCCGATCGAAATCCTCCACCGCGCGAGCGTCGGTGCGCGCAATGATCATGAAATCAGGATCTTTCCGCGCACTGACCGCTGCTTCGATCTTTCCGATCATCTCTTCAGCCGGGACTAACGACTTACCCGCGAGATGGCCGCAGCGTTTCGGGAATTCCTGGTCCTCGATATGACAACCGGCCAGCCCGGCAGCTTCCAGTTCCTTAATCGTTCGTCCTACGTTCGGCGCACCGCCGAAGCCGGTATCGGCGTCGACAATAGCCGGGATCCGAACCGCGGAGGTGATGTAGCCGGCCAAATGCACGACCTCGGTCAGGGTCAGCAGCCCGATATCGGGTACGCCTCCGGTGGCGTTCGACAGGCCGGCGCCACTTATATAGAGAGCGTCGAATCCGGCCTGTTCCACCTGCCGGGCGATGGCCGCATTCGGCACCCCGGGCATCATCACCGGCCCCTGCGCAATTAGGTCACGCAACCTCCGGCTCATGCTCATGCTCATGCTCATGCTCACTGAAATGACGAAGCACTAATGACGAATGGCGAAGGAATGATCAAATGTGAACGCCCAGCCGCACCTTGTAACGCGGCTTCCGGTTCCGTCATTCCTTCTGGCTTCGACATTCGACATTCGTCATTCGTCATCATCTCAATGGTAGCGGCGATTGATCTCAATCGCCATAGCAGCTATGGGGAGCGCACGCTTCCAGCGTGCTGCCGAGGCATCTTGCCCAGCGAACTTTCGAATCGGTACAAGACCGCGAGAACTTATGGCCACACGAATTGAAAACACGAAAAGTTCGTTTCCGCAGGATGCGGAAACCAGCACGCTGGAAGCGTGCGCTCCCCGATCAATCCGCGAACAGCCGCTCATTCATTTCGCCATCACGCACGCTTGCATCATTTCATTGATGTTCGCCGCCTGATCGAGCTTCCATCCAAGATCGACGATTCGGCCGGCGGCCGCTTCGCCAATTTTCGGAATCACCAGGGCGTTGAATTTTCCAACCAGCTCTTCGTCCGACACCGGATTTCTGGCGTTGCCTAACGGATAATCGACACGCTTGCTCAGGGCCCGGCCGTCTTTCAATTTTACATGCACAATGTTTGCCACCGCCTCGGCATAGATCGAGCTCAGCTCCGCGTTGCGGACTACGCTGACATTTTCGAGGAATTTCCAGATCTTGGGATCCGTGAACCGTTCCGGCTCGAATTGTTTGTCGGTGACTTCGCCATCGATCAGGGCAATCGCCGTTATGTAGGGCAGGCTGTGATCCGCGGTTTCTCGCGTTTCGGGTTTCCATTTTTCCTCTTCGCTGCCGATGATATCCACTGCCGCATCATGCGATTCGATCCTAACCGATTCGATGTCGCTGATTTGTTCACCGATTTCCTTGCGCAGAAAAAGGGCCGCTTCGATCGCGCTCTGGCTGTGATATTCAGCCGGCCAATATTTGATACTGGTCTTAAGGATCATCGATGCCGGGCCTTTGCTCTTCATTGCTTCGCGGCTCTTGTCGAACATCTCCGCCACGTTGCCTAACGATACTCCAAGTTCTTTCTCGAATCCCATCGCGCCCTCGAAAATGGGGGCGGGACCGGTCATTCCCGCCCGGGCGAGCAAGGCCGCATAAACACCGAGTCTGGCCGCGTTGGCGAAGGCGACGCCTTTCCAGTGCGACAGTTCGCCCACGCGCGCCTGGCGGAAAGCGGCTGAGTGAACGCCGGCAATGTTTACCGCGTGCCGCGTGCGTTCCGGATCGAGCTTCATCAATTTCGCGCAAGCGAGCGCAGTCGAGAATGAGCCGTAAGTGGGATGATCCCACCCGCGAGCGCGAATACTGGCCGCATCGCACAACCGGCACTGCACTTCATACGCCAGCGTGGCCGCGGTGATGATTTCCTTTCCCGTCGCGCCTACGCTTTCGCCAACTGCGAAAACCGCCGACAAGTTATCGCTCGGATGGGCCGGTTCTTTTGACAGGTAAGTGTCGTTATAATCGAAGTAGCGGATGCAACATCCGGTGGCGAATGCAGCCCAATCCGGCGGCGCTTTGTGAGCAGTTCCAATAATGGTGGCGCCGTTCTTGGCTGAGAAATCGGAAGCGACGGTCCGGGCGATGGTGCATGGCTCTTCGTGCCACGCGCCCAGTGCGCAACCGATCGAGTCGATTACGCGTCTCTTTACTTCGTGAACAACGTCTTTGGAGAGGTCTTTAAATTCGAGTGAACAGGCGTATTCGGCCAGTTGATGAGCGAGGGTCTTAGTCATGGGAAAAATGCGGGGGTTCAATCTGCCGACGAAATCGCTCCGGGCAAGGCGTGTAATCGCCGTGCTTTTCCGGGGAGCACAGGCTACCAGCCTGT
>DATFCK010000128.1:0-2989 GCA_035253185.1 Chthoniobacterales bacterium
AGGTCGAGCTTGGTCAAGGTTACCTGCGGACACATCAAAATGATGAGCTCGGTTCGCATCTTATTGATGGTGGTGCTGCGGAACAGGCTGCCCACCAGCGGCACCCGGGCCAACACTGGAATACCGGTGTAATTCTTTCGCTTATCGTCGGTGATCAACCCGCCCAGAACAATAGTCGATCCGTTAGGCGCAGCGACATTGGTTCGAATGTAGCGAGTCGCGATATTCGGAATCGAGTTGTTATCGACCACGGTAGTCCCGGCCAGGCTGTCGATCTTTTGCAAAATATCGAGCGACACTTCCTTTTCGGAATTGATCAGAGGCACCACTTCGAGTTGCAGGGCGACTTTCTTATACTGGATATTGGATGCGACCGACGCGATTCCGTTATTCACCACCCCGGCGTTCGAGACGTTGGTTAACGAGCTGACCGGGACCGGAATTTCGGTGCCGGAAGCGATGATGGCCTTCTTGTTGTTACTGGTGAAAACCATCGGGCGGGAGACGACCCTGAATTTGCCGGTTTGCTCCAGCAGATGGACGATGGTGGCGAGATAATTTCCGGCGGCGACATAGACGTTGGTGCCGCCGGCTACCTGGCGCAAAGCATTGCCAAAGTTAACCAGACCGCCGGGGTCGAGGACGTTCCCAATTACCGGCGTCGCCCCGGTAGTGGCGGATGGAAAAGCGCTGGGGAATGGGATCGGCGCACCGGTGTTGCGAGAAATACCGACCACCTTGTTTTTATATCTGAGGAACCAATCAACCCCGAATTCCTCATCGTTATTCAAGGTCAGCTCGCCGATAACCGTGCTCAGTGCGACCTGGGGCGCCCGCACATCCATTTCATCGAGAATCTTTTGCACCTTCACCACCACTTCCCGATTACCCAAAATGATGATGGTGTTGGCGCGCTGATCGGCAATGATCTTGGCGTTGCCGACTGTGACCGCCTTTGGCGTCGTGTCGACCGCTTCAGTCGAGAGTTCTTCGGATATATTCAGCGTGCTATCGCCGCCGCCGGCAGAACCGCTGGTATACGGATTGGTGCCGCTGCCGCGCTGCTGACGATTTTGCGCCTGCTGGTTAGGCGGCTGGCCGGGCGTCAGGCCCTCGGCTCCCGCACCCTGCTGCTGCGAGCCGGGTTCGGTTAACGACTGAACGATCACCGGCAGAACTTCGGCTGCAGAAATGTATTTGAGTGGCCGTGTTATCGGCTTGGCAAATTCAACGTTGGCGTCGAACTCGGCTACCAATTTGCGGATGAAAGGCATGTTAATCGGCCGGGTAATGACGTGAATCCGGTTGGTGCGAACGTCGGCCGCCAGCTTGATCTTGCCCACCACTACCGATTCTTCCGTTAGGGCGGTTAGGGCGCCGACATCAGGCTCGAGGGCCGCCTGCGGATTGGGCGGACGCACCGGGCGAATTCCGGGAGCGGCTGGCGGGGCGCCCGGAGTTGTACCTTGTCCCTGGCCCTTCTCAAAAACCTCTTTCAGCATGTCCACCACCTTCTGGGCATCGGCCCGCTCCAGCTTGATGAATTCGCTAACGACCTCAGCTGGAGGAATGTCAATCTGGTCGATGATTCGCGATAAGGTGCGAATCACGCTCGAGTTTTCTGTTACCAGAATTGCCGACGCCTTGGGCAAGGCCAGAAACGAAGTGTAAGGCTGGGGCGGCGACAAATATTGACCAAGCACTTGCTGCAACTCTTGAGCGTCGGCGTAGCGGAGTTTGAAAAGAAAACTAACGACTCGGCCGTCCTCCGGGATCTCCGATTCATCCGAGATGATCGGCACACCGGCAGTGCGCGGATTCTTTCCGGTCCCGATCACTTTCACGATGTCGTCTTCGGAAGGGACCAGCGAAAATCCGTTCATCAACAGATTGATCTCGATGATCTTGATCGCTTCCTCGCGCGGAACTTCTTTGGCGATGAAAATGTTCACCTTCCCCTGCACAAAGTTGTCCATAACCAGTTTCTTGCCGGTTAGGGCTTCGTAGAGATGCAGGATGTCGGCGACGTCGCTGTTCGGATACTGCAGGCGCACCATGTTAGGCGCGCCCGGCGGGGCCGTGGGCGGCGGAGTGGCGGCGGCAGCTGCAGGCATGCCGGGGGCAACCTGAGCAGGGACACCAGCCGCGGCGCCAAGTAGAAGTAACGCTACGCAGAAAAGTCTCAGCACGGGGTTATTAACTGGGGCCATAGTATCACGCTCAATGCCGTTCGCCTATGAGAATCGCTCGACCGAGCTCGTCTCCTTCATTCAAGACGGTATTTACGAAGATTTGCTCCCGCGCCGGACGCGAGCCAGGGGAATATCGTTGGGTTCGGGTTGAACCGCACCGAGTCCCGCCGAACCGGCGTTACTCCCACGGTCGCAACGGACTGCCGACAGGCCCTGCTGTCGCAACTTGGCGTCAGCCGGCTAAAGATAGGCATTCGCTCTCTCCCCATAATTCACATCTGTTCCAATGCTTCTGGACGCAGAAGGTGAGAGCGTTATAGGAGAGCTGCATGTTTCGGATGTTGACCGTTATTGCACCGCCAACGGCTGTTTTAATAGCAGCAATTGTTCCGGCACTGGCCGCAACTCCCTCGCCGACCCCGATTACGGCGCGTGCGCCCACTCCGGCACCGACGCCGACGCAGGCCGAGAACGTGGCTGACATCCGGCAGGTGTTAAAGGCCCAGCAGCTCGCCTGGAATCGAGGAGAAATCGAGCGTTTCATGGAAGGATACTGGCGATCTCGGGATACGACCTTTATTTCCGGCGGCGTGGTGGTCCGGGGATGGCAAACACTCCACGATCGTTACAAGGCGCGGTACTCGAATCCCGAAAAGATGGGGCAACTGACCTTTTCCGAAACGGAAGTGAGTTTGTTCGGTTACGACGGCGCGCTGGTTTTCGGCCGGTGGCAGCTCGAGCGAGCGAACGATCGGCCGCACGGCCGTTTCACGCTGGTGTTCCGCAAAACTCCGGAC
>DATFCK010000129.1:0-3073 GCA_035253185.1 Chthoniobacterales bacterium
TCAGCGGACGCTTTTCCGGGGAGCACAGGCTGCTAGCCTGTTGCGGTCGGCAGCCTGCCGACAGAACTCCCTGCGGCAAAGTTGCTCCCGGCGCGCGCGGCCAGCACCCGCAGGCTGGCAGCCTGCGTTCCAAAGACGCGATTTAGCCTCCAGATAAGCCTGTGGAAGAAACGACTTCCTGCGGTTGGGCGGCCGCCCCACTCAGCAGATTCACCACCTCGGTCTGCACCGATTCCAATTCACCCAATCGCAGTTGCGGATCGCGGACCAGGAACACATCGCCGGTTTGGGGTTGTTCGTAAACCAGTATCCGGGCTTCGCCACTTTCATCGGTGCGAACCTGTTTCAGCACGCGTTTTCGTTCCAGCATGACGGCAAGGACGTAGCAGGCGTTGGCCGGAGCATCCGGTGATGCCATTAACCGGCGGAACAGCTGCTCGGCTGTTTCCTTGCCTAACGGCTCCGACGGCGTCTGTGGCGCGGCCTCAAACCGGCTTCGCCAAAATGAAAACGGCTGAATGTTTTCGTTGCGCGCCGCCCACGCTTCCTCACTCAAATCTTCACGTCGAAAGCCGTCGGCTTCGCGAAACAACAGGGTGTAAAAATATTCGCCCTCCTGAAATGGCCGGTTGGTGGCGGTGCAAACATCGGACCGATGCTTGATCGTCCATTCATCTTTAAGGGGATTCATTTTCCGGTATAGGAAACACGTTATTTTCGAAACAGCACACCAAAAAGTTGAAGGCCAAAACCTTCGCGATTCGTGGCCCGCAGAAACAGCAGATAGGCGCCGATTACGGTGAAAATAAGGTTGGGCATCCAGCCCGCAATCCAGGCCGGCACCCGGTCGCCTTCGCCCAGCGCGATAAACAGATGGGTCAGGAACTGCATTGCGAAGACCAGGATAATTGAGGCTGCCACACTGGAGAGAATTCCGCGTCGGGAATATCCGATACCAAGGGGCGCGGCAATGAGCACGACCACCATGCAGGTCCACGGCAAAGCCAGACGATATTGCAAGTGAGTATGGAACGGCGCCAGCAGTGTTCTCGGGAAATCGGAATTGTATCGCAGGTAATCGCGCAACTCCGGTACGCTCAGATTTTCCGCCCGGACATTAGCGCTGCCTAACCGATAGGGAGTCTCGCTCCAATTGTTAACCACCAGGGATGGCTGCATTTCTTCATGGGTAATGTTTCCCTGGTCGTCATAGTTGACGATCTTGACGCCTTGCAACGTCCAGGTCTTCGTTGCCGGTTCAAAGGTGGCGCCGGCTGCGATGTAGTTGGTAATAATCTTGTCGTGTTCGTTCTGTTGCAGCACCTGCACATTGTGGAACCGGTTTTCGCCTTTCCGGAAACTCTGAATAAACCAGGTTCGGTTGTCGGTTCGGTTCCGAAAAATCTGGCCTTCAATTCGACTTTCGCGGCGCACCCGTTCGCTCATCAACAGATTGCGGCGAGCAGTTTCGCTATGCGGCGCCAGCTCGTAATTGAGCGCGTAAGTAGCCCAAACCGTCAGGAAACCCACAAATATTAACGGGAGCAGAACCCGTGGAACGCTGATACCGGCGGTAAGCATTGACACAATCTCGTTAGCGCGTGACATCCGGCCCAGCGAGTAAAGCAGAGCAAGTAACAATGAAATCGGCAGCAGAATCACGCCGATCTGCGGCAATTGCGTCAGATAATACTGAGCGGTCCGCCACGGACCGAAGTTCTGCTCGATGAATACCGAGACATTGTCGCTGACGTCGTAAATAAGCCAAATCGAGACGAAACCAACGATGCAGTACAGATATGGCTGCACAAAGTTTCGGAGGACGTAACGATCGAGGAGCTTCACGCGGCGGCGAGATGACAGGGCGCATACCCTAATGCATCGGGACGCATTCTGCACACGCCTAGCGCGCCGCGGTGGCGAAACACCAAAATCCACCGCCCGACGGCGGAAATTCCAAATCCCAACCTTCAAATCCCAGTGAAGCTGCAATCTTCAAGCTTCAAACGATGCAGGGCAGGTGGCGAGGATGTAGACGCGACGTCTCGTCGCGTTAGCCATCAAAAAAGCGGCGAGACGCCGCTTCTACTTTGCGCGCACCATCGCCGGAAGCGGGAGGACTAAACTCCAATAACCTGCGAGCAGCTGATACGCGGCGGAGCGATTGAGTATTGAAGCTTCCCTGGTGCTTGGGTATTGGGATTTGGAATTTTCGCCGCAAGGCGACTATTGTTGGCGAAGGCGCTGCTGGCGGCAAGCCATGGTTCCGGTTATTCTTGGCGCTCGCATGATCGCCCTCAAAGATTCTCTGGGCTCGCATTTCGTCGAGCAGGTACGCGCGATCTTTGCTGAACAAGGCCTGATGTCGAAGGCAAAGAATTTCGAATACCGGCCGCAACAACAGGAGATGGCGGTCGCGGTGGCGGAGGCGCTGGAAGAAGAGCGACATCTCGTGGTCGAAGCCGGCACCGGCGTTGGGAAATCTCTCGCCTACCTGGTGCCGTCGATCCTTTACGCCCTGGAACAGAATAAAAAGGCCATCATTTCGACTCACACCATCAACCTTCAGGAACAGCTGCTTTATAAGGACATCCCGATCCTGCAGAAGGTGTTGCCGCTAGAATTCCAGGCGGCATTGATCAAGGGACGCCAGAACTTTCTTTGCCCACGACGATTGGAACGCGCGCTCCAGCAGGCGAAAGAACTTTTCACCGGTCCGGAAACGAGTGAGCTGGAGCAGATCGCGGAATGGGCGGCCCGAACCCAAGACGGATCGATCAGCGATCTGGCCTTCGAACCGAATCCGAAAGTTTGGGCCCAGGTTTGCAGCGAAGCGCATATCTGCACCCGCAAAACCTGCGGTCGCGACAATCGTTGCTTTTTCCACCGGGCCCGAAAACGATTCGAGGCCGCCGACGTGGTGGTGATCAATCACATGCTGCTGTTCATGCTGTTAGGCAGCCCGGACGAGCAGGAGGAACGTGAAAGCGGTTTTCTTTTTCCTAACGATTTTATCGTATTCGACGAAGCCCACACCCTGGAACAGGTGGCCTCACGCCACATCGGCATCGGG
>DATFCK010000130.1:0-6042 GCA_035253185.1 Chthoniobacterales bacterium
GTGCCGGACCCGGGTAGAATCCGGGCTTAACGATGTTTTGGGATGGAAAAAAGGCCACCTGGTTGGAGTGGCCTTTCAAAAATGAGATGGTCGCCGCGGTTATCGGCTTTTGCGCCGGCGCAAAATCGAGGGAATTCCCGCCGCCACTGCGGCACCGCACACACTCAGGATCGGCAACAATGTTGAAAATTCAGGAATCGGGACTGAAATAGTGCCCACATTGTCGATTTTGGTGCCCACATTGGGGCCACTACTTCTGGTAGCCTCGGCCGCGAAATCGGCAGTGCGCAGTTGATTGGTATTGGTGACGACCGAAAACAGGCCGAGCAACGCTGAGCCGTTGATGGCGGTATTCCCGTCGTAGGTCCAGGTCAGGTTAAGTAAAGATGGATTATCGGCCACGGTAACGAGGCTGGGATTGATACCGGTCAACCCGGAAGAGAACGTCCAGTTAGCCGGTTGCAGATTCGATCCGGACACGAAGTTTCCGAAGTCGTAAATGGTGAAAAAATCTCCGCGTTGCACCATCTGATCGACGGTGACGTTAGTCGTATAATTCCAGGTGAAGTTTGGTCCGGTAGGAGAAGTCGACGTCAATGTGGGGATGACGTCGGCGCGCAATGAAGCGATCCCTATTACCGTAACGCACAGCGCGAAAAGGCGTGTTCTCATATTTGGTGATGGACGGTTGCTGGGTGAGGCATACGGGATTTTAATGTCAGCCGTCAATACTATTTTATATACGCCAGAAAAAGTGAACCCGGTCGTGGCCAAAAAGGGTAGTCCCGAGGCAAACAGTTTAGAATTTCCAGAATTGTAATGAGCGAAACTTCAGCTTTGCCTCGTCGCAACCGGCGTGACCTCCAAAAGGCGGAAAAACGGCGGCGCCTCCGGGTCTGGGTAGTGGCCGTGGCGGCCGTTCTGGTTTTGTTCTTCGGGATCCGGCCTGCATTTCGGTGGTTTAAATCCACTCGATCCGCCCAGCTGGCTGCCAAAGCCAACAGCCTGGCGGAAGCGGGGAAATTGAATGAGGCGGCGGATAATTTTCGGGCGGCGCTGCAATTGGATCCGATTGGATATCCCGCCCTGCAGGGAGCGGCGCGTTTGGCCACGCGAGTGGATCGTCCCGAAGCGCTCGATTTGTGGGAACAGGTGGTAAAACGGCCGCAAGCCACGGTGGAAGACCGGCAGAGTTATGCCGAACAGCTTTTGCAGGCAGGCCGGCCGCGGGCCGCCCTGGTCATTATTGAACGGCTGCTAAAAGAGGCTCCGAACACGCGAACATTTCAGTTGGCTACTCGTTATGCGCGAAGCGTCGGTGAAAATACCAAGGCATTACAGTTCGCGCGGCTGGCGGTCAAGAATTCGCCTAACGACCCGCTTACGCGGTTGCAACTGGCCGACATCCTGGCGACATCCAGCGATTCGGCCGAGCGGGCCGAGGCGCGCAAAATTCTGTGGGAGCTGGCGGAAAAGGACAATGGCTATCGGCAATCGGCAATTGAGGCGCTGGCCGCCGCCCCCGAACTTTCGGATTCGGAGCGGCAGAGAGTGCTTGAGCTGCTCGGTAGTTTGCCGCCCGGCAAAATTCGAGGCGCACTGCTGGCCGCCGACCTTCGGCTACAGATGGCCGGGGCTGATCAGGAAAAAATCTATGACGAAGTTACCGCGCGGTGGAATAAAGGTTCAGACTCCGAGCTGATTGATCTCGCCCGATGGTTGAATTTGCACCAGCAGTCGGAGCGCGTGCTCAGACTGGTTGGGCTGGATCACGCTTTGCAAAACAACCAGCTGCTGCTGACGCGGCTGGACGCCCTGGCAACTCTGCAACGATGGAACGAAATCAGCGCAATCCTGTCCGCCCCGAATCTCACCCTCGATCCTTCGGTTCTGGAATGTTTCAAGGCGCGCACTGCCCAGGAACAAAACTCCGCGCTCGATGCCGAGCTGCACTGGAATCATGCCGTCTCGTTTGCGGCCGGTGACGCGCTGAAATTGCGTTTCGTCGCGGAGTTCGCCGAGCGAAGTCGGGCGCACGCGGTTGCCCTCAAGGCCTATGAACAGCTGGTGAAAATTCCGGAGCACGCCGCGTTTGCATATCGGCGAATCCAGCAACTAAGCGATCGGGCAAGCGATCTGTCGGTGAAACGCGCGGCTGCCGAGAAGATCAACTCGATCGCGCGGGACGATCCAAATGCCATAGCGCAGCTCAGTTACGTCAACCTGCTCGCCGGCAAGGAAGTGGAGCAAAATACCGCAACCGCCAGACAACTGGTGCAAAAACATCCGGACCGCCTTTCCTATCGGGTGACGGCGGCGCTGGGTTTACTGCGTCAACACGATCCGGGTCTGGCGCTGGAACAATTCAAAGGCCCGGCCGGCGCCCCACCCATCGATTGGACGAAAACGCCGCCGGCATGGCGTGCAGTTTACGCCGCGGCCTTGCTGGCTAACGAGCAAACCGCCGCCGCCCGCGAAATTGTTAACACCATTCCGCTCGATCAGTTGTCACCGGAGGAACGCGCCTTGATCGAAGCGAGGTAGCGGCACGCATTTGTCTGATTCTCTACGCCCCGGAGGGACGTGAGACATTAGCCGGTGGTGAAGCGAAAGCGGAACCACCGGATTTGATTAAAAAAAAGGACCGCCCCGGCAGGCGCGGGAGAGAGGGTACGTTCGATTCGAGTTCATCAAGGGTTGGTGCGCTGAAGCTGTTTTTCAGTTGTTAGTTCAAAGCGGTGAATTATCGCTGCACTCCAAAACGCAAGCGCGTATGGAGCTGCGACCCGCATGCATTACCGCTTATCGCCGATACCACCTCATCGTTAGCCGCGGCGGATATCGCAAAAGCAGACAACGGACGATCAGATACAATAACCGTTCCGCTTTGGCTCCGTTAGGCAAAATATCGCCCATCCTCATAACAAGCTGGCCCCGAATACACCGGGTCCTTTTCGCCAGCGGAGCTCCGGCTGCAAATTGATTTCGTCGGCGCGAACATCAAACCCCACCGATCGCAGCAGATAAGATACGCCTTCCCGGCTTTCCATGGTTTCCTTCAAGCTCCGGGCAAACAATTCGATATATTCTTTGTACGACTCGAGCACCAGTTTTCCCTGGGAAAAATTTTCGGCCAGCGCCTCGTCGTGGTAATCGATCAAATCGATTAACGCTCGCCGCAGATCGAGGCGTAACTTTGGATCGATGACGATCTTGAATGGCGAAGATCCAACGGTGGGTTTGGACAGGCTTTCAGGACGCGCCTCCTGATTAGGAGAGGCAACAATATGAAAATCGTGATTTGGTTCTAGCATAGGTAATCGAAGTGGGATGACGGCTCGGCAACCGCCGCCACCGAACGGTACTACACGAACTACTGCGGGTAGCGGCGAGTAACCTCAATCGCCATGGCGATCTTATAGATCACCGAGAATCGTTAAAAGAAAATTGGAGCAGGTATACACGCGACATCCCGACCGCCTTGAGTTAAGAAGCGGCTGACGCCGCTTCTGCGCGTGCCCGTTGAGAGATAATTTGGGCGAGCCCGATTTCATCGGCCGGCAACCGATGCTGCAGTCCGGCTCGGACTAAAAGAAAATCGGGATGATCAATATGGCTACGATGTTGACCACCTTGATCATCGGATTGATCGCAGGACCGGCTGTATCCTTGTAGGGATCACCAACGGTGTCGCCGGTTACCGCGGCCTGATGGGCAAATGATCCTTTGCCGCCGAAATGTCCTTCTTCGATATATTTCTTGGCGTTATCCCAGGCGCCGCCGCCGGATGTCATGGCAATGGCCACAAACAGGCCGGTAACGATGGTTCCGACGAGAACGCCGCCAAGCACAATCGGGCCGAGCGGTTTGATCACTGCAACCGCCACCACAAACGCCACCGGCAGCAATGCCGGCACGATCATCTCGCGCAACGCCGCTTTGGTAACAATGTCCACCGCGCGTCCGTAATCAGGGATGTCGGCTCCGGTCAGAATGCCGGGCTTCGCGCTGATTTGCCGCCGCACCTCCAGCACTACGGCGCCGGCAGCTTTGCCCACCGCATCCATGCTGAACGCAGTGAAAATGAACGGCAGTAACCCGCCGATGAACAAACCGATAATCACTTTCGGATCGGTTAACGAAAATTCGAATGAGAACGCTTGTCCGTTCGAGGTCAGGTGAGCTTTAAGTTCTTCGACATAGGATCCAAAGAGCACCAGTGCGGCCAGGCCGGCAGACGCAATTGCGTACCCTTTCGTTACCGCTTTCATGGTGTTGCCAACCGCATCGAGTTCGTCGGTCACACCGCGAACTTCCTTCGGCAAATTGCTCATTACCGCAATGCCGCCCGCGTTATCGGTGATCGGGCCAAACGCATCGAGAGAGATGATGATTCCGGCCATCGACAACATCGCCATGACCGCGATGGCAATTCCATAAAGTCCGGCGAAGTGGAAGCTCAGCAGAATCGCGATGCCAATAAAACCGACCGGTAAAGCAGTTGCGTGCTGGCCGACGGCCAAACCGGCAATGATGTTAGTCGCGTGACCGGTTTCCGACGCCCGCGCGATTTTTTGAACAGGGCGATATTTGGTCGAGGTGTAATAATTGGTGATGATCACGACTACCGCCGTCATGACCAGGCCGATGACAGAAGCAAAATAGAGTTGATCCGCGCTGCGGGACGCGCCGGCAATAGTGACACCATTGGGAAAAAGCCAGTGCGTAGCCGGCCAAAACAAAATCGCGGAGACGATCGCGCTGGCGACGACGCCGCCCATTAACGAACTCGCTGGTTTACCGGGCGCGAGGTTAACGAACACGACGCCGATGATCGCGCCCAGAACCGAAATTCCGCCGAGCACGAATGGGTAAACCACCGCCGCGTTGTTGCCGCTCAGCGTGAGTGCGCCCACCAGAATCGCTCCAATCAGACTAACCGCGTAGGTTTCAAATACGTCGGCGGCCATGCCCGCGCAATCGCCCACGTTGTCGCCGACGTTATCGGCGATCGTAGCCGGATTACGCGGATCATCTTCCTCGAGATTCTTCTCGATTTTGCCTACCAAATCGGCACCGACGTCAGCGGCCTTGGTGTAAATGCCGCCTCCAAGCCGAGCGAACACACTAATCAGGCTGGCGCCGAGCGCCAATCCGACCAGACTCCGCACCGCGTTCTGATGGCCGATGGCGTTAATTGCAAAATGATAAAAGATGCCCACCGACAGCAGGGCGAGACCCACGACCAGCAAGCCGGTAACGGCTCCGCCGTTGAACGCCACTCGTAAGGCAGACGAACGGGATTCGGTGGCAGCCTGGGTAACGCGCGCGTTCGCCAGCACCGCAATTCGCATCCCGATGTATCCCGCAGCCAGCGAGCAGAAGGCGCCGATTAGAAAGCCGAGCGCGGTGGCTTTGTCCTTAAAGAAGAACAACAGGATAAACAAAACGGCGGCAATAGCGCTGATGGTCACGACCTGGCGGTTCAGATAAGCCTTGGCGCCTTGCTGAATCGCGCCGGAAATCTCCCGCATCCGTTCGTTACCGGGCGAGGCTTTTAAAATCCGGGCGATCAGAACAAACGCGAAGACCAGGCCCACCACTGCGCAAACCATCGATAGTGGAATTCCAGAATTGAGCAGGTCTAAGGCAAGGATCGTCATGTTGCGCTGAAGCGCAGGACTTTATGGAGAATTGTCAAGCTGGCAAAGGCTATTTGAGCTTCGTTAGGAGACTCTTGAAATACCGGGGGGGCGGTCGCGTTGGCCTGGATTTTGGGGTGGGCCGAAGCGCGAGCGAAGCCCCCGATATTCGCGGCGATGTCGGTCGAGCGGGGAAAGCCGTTCGACACCAAAAAATCAATGCAACCCGTCGATGGCGCGAGGGGAGAAGAGGAGCCGGCGGCTTCGTCGTTCGCTCGTTACATCTCCTACTTCGGGGATACGTTTACTCTGGCTCCTCGCCATCGTGCCTTGTGCCTCTACGCGCGGGCCGCCCCGGGATTTCAACAGCCTGCTAGCGCTGGAGGGCATCGATATCGAG
>DATFCK010000131.1:0-9542 GCA_035253185.1 Chthoniobacterales bacterium
TAGGTCCCGTTTTTAACTCCGCCATCACCACGCCGTGGCCTTCAGCCGCGGCCTTGTCGTTAGGCGTAGTATCCGAACCGGCCGCAAATTTGCCCGGCTCAACCCCAGCCGGAAGGGAAACCGGTTTGCCCGATTGACGCGGCCTCTTCGATTGTAAGCGTGAGGCCGTTTGTAGATCCGGTTCGATTGCCTGCAGCGTCCCATCGCCGGTCAGAACGGTTAGGCTTTGGTGGCGGTGCGCGGCAAACTTGCCAATGGCCAGACCGGTTATCGAAACGGGCAGAGACCGCGTTTCGACTACCGCCAGGGGACGTTTAAGCCCGTGTTCCGGAAGCCGATCGAGAGGATAAAGTTGTCCGCGACCGTGAACCACGGTGAGCTGACTTCCGCTTCCGACCGCTATGTCGCCGAAGCTGTCGCCATCGAGCTCACCCACCGCGATCGCCTGAGCCGGGCCCGGCAGTTCGTAGGCTTCCGGCGCGTGTTTGAAGGCCCCCTCGGGATGTTCGAACACAAGGAGCCGTCCCCGGCCACTCTCAGTGACGGCAACCGCCAGGTCGGTTTGCCCGTCGGCGCGTCCAATTTCGCCGGCTTCGACGCCGGTAATCGGACCGCCGGTTTTGATCGGAATCGCGGCGGCAAAATCCCCGGCACCGTTGCCCGGCACCAAATACAAGGAGTTGTCACCTCGCCTAACGACGACGATGTCCCTCGCGCCATCGGCATTGAAATCTCCGGTCAGCAGGAAATCGGCGCCCACCGGCACTTTCAGTCTGCCTGCCCCGGGGCGAAGCCGATCGGGATTCCCGAAGTAGATTTCCAGTGCGCCGTTAGTATCGCCGGTAACAATGTCCAGGAGGCCGTCCGAATCGAAATCGGCTGATGCCAATGCGATCGGCCGGAAACCGCGGCGAGGACCGCGAATATCTCGCGGTGCCAGCTCGTTCCCATGGCTCAACTGAATTTGGTTCGAACCCTCACCGATGATGCGAATGTTCACGGCGGCCGGCTGTGCTCGCCCTGGCGCCGAGATGGGCGAGGAATGGCTAACCGGAACTAACGCGACCAATAGTAGACCGATGAGGCTGAGGGATATAGGTTTCGGGGACTCCCGGTTCGGCTCTCTGTTACCCGTTTTTGGCCTCGGCTGCTTCATTCAATGGTGCTCCATCGATTACCGCGCAATCGACGACCCAAAACGGACATGCCGTATGAAAACAATTCCGTTTTCTGCCCTAAAAGGGTACGATTCTCAGCCTAAGAGTGAGCCCCCTGCCGAGCCAAGATGTCACCCAAATCCTACAGGAATGGAGTGGTGGCGATAGCAACGCGCCAGCCCGGCTGATGCCGCTGGTTTACGAAGAATTGCGCAGGCGCGCCGAGGGATATTTACGACGCGAACGACCGGATCATACTCTCCAAGCGACTGCGTTGGTGCACGAAGCTTATTTGGAGCTGGTGGATCAAAACCGAGCCACCTGGAAGGATCGGGCGCACTTCGCCGGCGTCGCCGCCAGCATCATGCGGCGCATACTGGTCCAACACGCCCGCACGCATAACGCAGAAAAGCGCGGCGGCAAATGGGAAAAACTTTATCTCGATGAAACCCGGGAGCTCTGCCGCGAGCGTCCACCCGACCTGGTGGCTCTGGACGAAGCGCTCCAGGCCTTTGCCGTTAGTTATCCCCGAGAAAGTACCGTCGTTGAACTGAAGTTTTTCGGCGGGCTGGAAGCGAACGAAATCGCCGAAGTTTTGGACGTTTCGTCGAAAACGGTGCTGCGGGATTGGAATTTCGCCAAGCTGTGGCTCAGACGTGAGCTGACGGGACAGAGCAACTGAACTCTCCCTAACGAGTGATGGAATTGCGTAAGATGCTGGGCAGGTTATCAGCGTAATCTGCGGTTGATTGAATGACACGCCAGGAGAGAGCGCAGCGCGTCGCCGAAATCGTCAAATCCGCGCTGGAACGGGATGCTCACGACTGGCCGTCATTCATAAACGGGCAATGCAGCTCTGACTCAGCGATGCGCACCGAGGTTGAATCGCTGCTGAGCCATTACCAAGCCGGAGACGATTTCATCGAGAAACCGGCTCTTCATATCGCCGCCGAAACGTTCGTGCGCGAAGGTGCCTACCGGGTAGGCCAGATAATCGGCGATTATGAGATCGTTTCGCTGATCGGCACCGGCGGAATGGGCGAAGTCTATCTCGCTCACGATCGACAACTGCATCGAAGAGTCGCGCTCAAACTCATCCGAAGAGGCATGGATTCGGCGGATATCGTCCGGCACTTCAAACGGGAAGAGCGGCTTTTGGCTGGCCTTAATCATCCAAATATCGCCCAACTTTATGGCAGCGGCATGACCGCAGACGGAGTTCCGTTCTTCGCGATGGAATTCGTCGAAGGCACACCGATCGACGAATATTGCAACGAAAAGCAGCTTTCCATCCCGATTCGGCTTGAGCTTTTCCGCAAGGTTTGTGGTGCGGTGCATTACGCGCATCAGCATCTCGTCGTCCATCGTGACGTGAAACCATCGAATATTCTGGTCACCACCGAAGGCGAACCAAAGTTACTCGACTTCGGCATTGCCAAACTCCTCGAAACGGATTCAAGCCGGGATCTGGTCCGAACGATCACGGAACTGAGAGCATTGACCCCGGAGTACGCCAGCCCCGAACAAATACGAGGGGAAAACGTGACCACGGCGACCGACATTTATTCGTTAGGCGTAGTTCTCTACGGATTGCTCACCGGGCACAAGCCATACCGGCTTAGAACCGCTCGTCCTGATGAGCTGTCGCGCGCGATCTGCGAGGACGAACCGACTAAACCAAGCACGGCTGTCGCGAACCACGACGGAAACTCGAAATTTGAAATTCGAAATTCGAAATTTCTGAAAGGCGATCTCGATAACATCATCCTGATGGCAATGCGCAAAGAACCATCGCGACGTTACGCCTCGGTAGCGCAGTTTTCCGAAGACATCCGTCGCCACTCGGAGGGATTACCGGTCCGGGCGCGAAAGGACACCTGGAATTACCGCGCCGCAAAATTTGTCCATCGCCACAAAGTCGGGGTAGCCGCGGCCGCGGTAATCGTCCTGACGCTCGTCGCCGGCGTCATCGCTGCTTCCTGGCAAGCCAACCGGGCGACACGGCAGGCCAAACTCGCTGCTCAAGCACGGGACCGCGCCCAGCGGCGTTTCGAAGACGTGCGACATTTATCGAACGCTCTCTTGTTCGACATCGCACCGAAAATTGAGCGTTTGGAAGGGGCAACTGAAGCGCGGCAGTCGTTGCTTACGCAATCGCTCAAATACCTTGATAGTTTGGCGGCAGAATCTGGCGAGGATCCGGCCTTGCAAAGTGAACTCGCGGCAGCGTACGAAAAAATTGGCGACCTCCAGGGCAACCCAAGAAATCCCAATTTGATGGTCCTAACCGACGCGCTGGCCAGCTACCAAAAGGCTAACGAAATCCGGCGGGCACTGCTCCAAAGAAACCCCAGGGATCGGGAACAACGACGGCTATTGGCGAATAACTATCGCGTCCTGGGTGACCTTCGCTGGCAAACGAATGAACCTGTCCAATCGCAAAAAGATTCCGAAGCCGCCCTGGGGCTTTACACCGGACTGCTGGCGGAACAGCCCGAGTCCCCCGAATTACGTCTGGGTCTTGCCCGGACCAACAACGACATTGGTCAACTTTTCTCGACGAATGAAAAGCATGCCGACGCGATTCCATATTTCGTTAAGGCCATCGGTGTTACCGAGGAACTCCGTCAGCAATTTCCAGATAAGATCGACATTTTAACCTGCCTCGCGGCCGCCCATCAGGGATTAGGCAACGCTCTTTCCTGGACCGGACAACAGAAAGAAGGCGAGGCCGAGATGGCAAAGGCGATCGAAATTTACGAGCCGCTGGTGGCGAAAAATCCTAACGACTCGAACTTACGGAGCGAATTGTATCGAACGTACGTGATGACGAGCAGCGTTTACGAAAGCGTTAACGACACTCTGGCGACTGAGTACGCTTTCAAGGCTCTCAAGGTCGCGGAAACCGCCGCCGAAAAAGATCCAGTCAACCTGCGCGCGAACCATTACCTGGCGATGGCATATTCGCGAGTCGGCGTAACGCTTCCCAATATCGGCCAGGCCGCCGAATCCATTCCGTATTTGAAAAAAGCGGTCTCCATTTTCGAAGAGCTGGTTGGGAAGGAAACCAAGAACCGGCGATATAAGCTTCAGCTAGGCTTGGCATTCCTTAGACTCGGCGATGCTCGGCGCAAACAAGACGACTTAAACGGGGCTCTCGAAGATTTGGGGAAGGCAGTTGCCATCTACTCCGAACTGGTCAGCAACGATGCAAACGATAATGCTTC
The DNA here is from genome assembly GCA_035253185.1 of Chthoniobacterales bacterium. GTDB lineage: Bacteria > Verrucomicrobiota > Verrucomicrobiia > Chthoniobacterales > UBA10450 > DATFCK01. The sequence goes on from DATFCK010000131.1 coordinate 4,385, forward strand.
GTTAAAAAACCTGGCCAGCGCGCATAAATCGCTCGGGGAAGCGCATGACACGATCGCTCAATCATCCGACGAAAAGAAGCCATTTCATCAGCAGATGGCAGAAAGGCACTTTCGTAATGCGCGCGATATTTTTCTCAAGCTTCAAGCCCAAAAAACGCTTTCGGAATTTGATGCTAAGACGCTCGAAGAGACCCAGGCTGCTGTGCTCAAGTACCGGCGACAATAAGTACACTGCGAAATTGTTTATCAGCGGTAAGCGGCAGCGTGTTCCGGCCATTCATAACATGTAGTACGGGCTGTCGCGCGCGACACCCGCCGCGCCTCCCAAAGCACAGCAATGTCAAACCGACCGAAGTGGAGGGATCTCGCCAGCGCAGTCCGCGTCACACAATAGGCGAGATCTCTCGGCTGCGCTGGAGATGAAGACGTCTTGGTGTTCTGCGGATCAAGTGGCAATTAACCAATTCCGGTTCTCGTGAAGGAGAAGATGAATGACACTTTACACAGCTGACAAACATCGAAAGCAATGTCATCCCGACCGAAGTGGAGGGATCTCGCCGACGCAGTCCGCGTCACACAAGTAGCAGAGGTCTTTCGACTTCGCTCGAGATGACAACTTAGAGTTCTTAGCCGCCAAAAAGGGCAGGGATCCGCGCCAGTCGTTATTCCGCAAGCGCGCGGTGGGGAATAAACATCTTGATATGAGGCGCGATTCTCGCGCGGAACCGATTCTCCAGGTCCTTCCGCCGTTTCTGATATTGTACGCCCAGAAAGATGATCAGCAGCCCAATCACGGTCAGGACTAACGGGAACAGAACCGAGTCCTGGAACACGCTATAAGCCAGGTGACCCAGATACCAGAACACGCCTAACGCCCCGAACACCATCAGCACCTGCCGGCGAAGCGCAATCGAACAAGCCATCAGCAACAGGTTTACCAAAAAGTACACCAATCGGCCCATTTCCCCATGACTCTCCATGCTGGAGAGTCCGCCCCAGAAAATTACCGTTCCGAAAAGATACGCCCAGAAAGCGTAGTCCTCGGATTTGCCTAACAAATCGATCAAATACGCGCCCAGGAGCATAAGCGCACCGAATACGGCGGTGATGTTCGCTTTTTCGTGCCAGCTCATGTAGCCGCCGCCGGATATCAAATGGACCAGGTCCATCGACATGTACCAAAGCGCGTAGGCAATCGGGGCGGTGATGAAAGGAAATCGGAAGAACCGCAGTGCCACCAGGCCGGCTACGATCGTAGCTGCCTCCATAATCAACCAGCTCCCATTTATATATGGGTGGAACCGGGTGTAGGCGCCCGGATCGTCAGCCGGCCAGAAACCGCTCCAGCGTTCCAACCCGTAAACCGCCAGCGGCACCATGCAAACGGCCATGGTAATCAGCAGACCGGACGGGACTCGAAGGCCCGGCTTTTTCCAAAGAACGCGACCGGCGATGACAAAGCTGACGGCATAACAAAGCGCAATGGCGAAGAGGCCGAGGCCGCCGAAACGCTCCCAAGCTTTGGTGATGAACCAACCCATGGCGCCGATCACTATCAGCGCGCCGAAATAGTAGGCGATATTAGCATCATCGAAGCGCGGTCTTTCACTACTTTCGGCGTCGGATTTCAGCGCCGTCCAAACCTGATCCGCCTGTTCGATGGACAATCCCGAAGCCGCGGCGGCACGCCGGAGGCCGTTCTGCGAAATATTCATTGGGCTCCAATGATAATTTATCCCGGGCCTAACGATAATCACAATTTTCGATCATGACTATCACTCCGGCTGATGGCAGCGTATCGAATGGAGTTCTGGGGTGACGGAATGCTGGAGTGATGCAAAGTTCCGGTGGAACACGCTCAATAAACAGAGAGGGAATTTTCCGATGATATTATCAAAAAAGAAATGCAGTCTGGCATTCATACCGTTCTGGTGGTGCGTCGCATCGACGGCGTTAATTGCCGCTGATACAGCGGAGCATCATGACCATCCGGTTCCGGAAAAGCTGGGCGCTGTAACGTTCGCGACTTCGTGCCGGCCTGACACACAGAAGAAATTCGAGCGGGCAGTGGCGCTTCTACATTCGTTTGCCTACTCAGCCACCGAAAAGGCCTTTCGCGATGTCATCGCGGCGGATCCGAAGTGCGCCATGGCCTACTGGGGATTGGCCATGAGTTACGTCCATCCGCTGTGGGAACCTCATATTGCTGCGCAAGATGTGGCTACGGGGCAAAAAGCGCTTCAGGAAGCAAAACGCCTTGGCGGTTCCGAGCGGGAACGCGGTTTCATTAGCGCGCTGGACCAGCTTTACGCAAACGCCGAGTCGACGCCTTATGCGAAACGAGCCGAGGCCTACACCGCAGCCATGGCGAAACTGGCCGAACAAAATCCTCAGGATGTGGAATGCCAGGTGTTTTACGCGCTGGCACTTCTGGGCATTTCGTCTCCGTCCGACAAAACGCACGCGAACGATAAGAAAGCGGCGGATTTGTTGGAGCCGTTATTCAAGAAACTGCCGGAACATCCCGGGGTGGCGCATTATCTCATTCACGCCTGCGATAATGCCGAAATGGCCCGGCGCGGAGTGGGCGCAGCCCGGCTTTACGCCCAGATCGCGCCCTCTGCGCCACACGCATTGCATATGCCGTCGCACATTCACACCCGGTTAGGCATGTGGGAGGACTCGATTGCTTCCAACCAGGCCGCCCGAAAAGCGGCTCGCAATGAAGGCGACGTTGGCGAAGAACTGCACGCCATGGATTATCTGACCTACGCTTACCTCCAGCTTGGACGCGAAGAAGATGCCGCCCAAGTCGTCAAAGATCTGGGCAGTATGACGGATTTGCACGCGGCTGAATTCAAAGTGGGTTTCGCCGCCAGCGCAATGCCGGTCCGTTATGCGATTGAACGCCAGAAATGGGATGACGCCACGCGCCTGGAACCGATTCCGGGGACGCAGCCCCATGTAATTGCCCTAACGGTTTGGGCTCGCGCTATCGGCTTCGCCCGAAGCGGGAATGCAGCCGCGGCCCGCCAGGAACTTCCGAAAATCGAAGAAGCTTATTCCAAGCTGAAATCGACCGGCGAAGATTACTGGGCCCACCAGGTAAAAGTGCAGATCACCGAAGCGGAAGCGTGGATTGCTCAGGCCGAAGGCAAATCCGATGAGGCGGTGAAATTGATGCGCAAAGCGGCCGACGACGAGGATGCAGTGGAAAAAAGGCCGGTCACGCCCGGCCCGGTGGTGCCGGCGCGCGAACAGTTAGGCGAACTTTTGCTGCAACTAAAACAGCCGCAGGAAGCGGCTAAAGAGTTCGAGGCGGCGTTGAAAATGTCGCCGCATCGCCGCGGAGCGGTCCAAGGCAAGGCCCGCGCTCATGAACTGTTGGCTTCGGCCAAAAATCAGTAACGCCGCGGCTAGGCAACCTGCGAACGCCCGCGAACGGCGCGGGCGTAGCCGCAGCGGAACCCGCGGGGTTTGCCCTGAATCCAGCGAGCAAATTTTGCGATCTCGGGATGTCGCTTTAGTTTGTCGACGGTATTGAAATCGCGTTCCAGTTCTTTTTCCGTGAGCACTTCGTGAATTTGAGAGTGGCACGGACGGCAGATGCCGACCACCTTCTTCACTATGCTTCGATCGAATTCACGTTTGTTTCGCTTGTTGTGATGGCGGGTACGGGGAATTAAATGGTGGCGGGTAAGCGTTTCTTCGCGGCCGCAAATTGCGCAAGGCATTTCGCGAAATTTGGCCGTCGGCGGACTTAATTTCTTCACGGTTTTAGTGCGTAGGTAAATGGTTTATCCAGCCATGCCGGCCCAACGAGGCGATTCAGTTGTACTATGAAAACTCTTCTTTCAATCATTGTCGCCGCCGCATTCCCAGCGGTCGTGTTTGCGGCCGGGCCGGCGGAAAAGGCGGTCGACACCGCTAGCGATATCGCGAAAGACACTGCCCAGACGGCAAAAAATGTCGGACACAGCGTCGCGAAAGGAACCAAGAAAGCCGCTCATAGGGTAAAGGAAGCGCTTACTCCGGATCCGGATGCCAATCGGGTGGAAGTCAAAGTGGCGCCCAATAGCATCGACGTTCCCAAGACTATCGTACCTGGTAAAACCGCGTTTGTCGTAACGAACACCAGCGATGAAAAACTAACCTTTGAAGTGGAGCGACATGGCCAGGAACACGAGTTCACGACCACACTGGATCCAAACAAGACGAAAGTTATTCATGTTGAGCTTGAACCAGGGAAATATCACGCTGGGGTGTTGATCAAAGGCCGCGACACGAACCGCAAGGAAGTTAATTTCCGGGTCAAATAGATCCGTTACCTAACGACGAACCAATAGCGCGCAGCGAGGCCTGCGATCTAGTTGGCATCGTTTTACCGGAAGGCGGATCCTCCCTCCAGCGCGTTCCTAACGCGACCTGGAACGCGTGTTATACACAAGGTCGCGGCTTACGAATAGAGATACTCGTCGTGATATTCGCGTTGAGGCGCGAACTGCACGTTTTCGTTCCCGGTTTCCGGATACTCGAAAATTTGTCCTTCGTAATTGCGGATCACGATTTTTTCGTTGTCGTGATACAGGACGTAACCGGGATTGATCGGCACCTTTCCGCCGCCGCCCGGCGCGTCGATCACGAACTGCGGTACGCCGTAACCGGTGGTGTGGCCGCGGAGGCCCTCGATGATTTCGATTCCTTTGGCCACCGATGTGCGCAGGTGGGAGGAGCCATTAATCAGGTCGCATTGATATATGTAATACGGTCGCACCCGGCACATCAGCAGTTTGTGCACAAGCGTCTTCATCGTCTCCAGATCGTCGTTAACGCCTTTGAGCAGAACGCTCTGGTTCCCTAACGGAATACCGTGATTGGCCAGCCGCTCCAGCGCTTCCTTCACTTCGATGGTCAGTTCGCGGGGATGATTGACATGCACGCTCATCCACAGTGGATGATACTTCGCCAGCATTGTGCACAGCTGCGGCGTAATCCGTTGGGGGAGGAAAATCGGCACCCGCGTGCCGATGCGGAGAAATTCGATGTGCGGAATCGAGCGAAGCCTGCTCAAAATTTTCTCCAGCCGATCGTCGCTAAACAGCAGAGCGTCTCCGCCGCTTAGAAGAACATCCCGAATCTCGGAGTGGTTTTCCAAATA